>JAFZIK010000047.1 GCA_017554405.1 Clostridia bacterium
CGTGTAGGGAACAACCTGTGTGTTGTTCCGCATAAACTGTATTTAGAATATTTCAACGTCCCAGTCAGAGAGATACTGGAAGAGGCGGGTCAGGTCTTTATTGTTTACAGAGCCGTCGCCGTTTACGTCGAGCGCCGCCGCGTCAACCTCAACGTCCCAGTCGGAAAGGTACTGGAACAACCGGGTCAGGTCTTTATTATTGACCGCGCCGTCGCCGTTGATATCGCCCGCGGTATGAGAACTGTACTCTATTTCCTCCTGGTTGCCCGACTTATGACCGCATACCGAGCAGATTTCCTCTTTAAGTCCGTTCTCTTCGGCTGTCGCCTCTTTGGTTACAACCCACTCGTAAGAGTGCTCCGCCTGGTCAAGGGTTCCTTCGCAAACCGAGCAATAATGCCAATGGTACGTATCGTCGGTAAGCCAGTCGCCTACGGTATGTTCGGCATAATCGGTTTCCTCGCCGTCGGCTATCTTCGCGCCGCAGCCGAGACAATAGGTATCGCCGGTGTAGCCGTGTGCCGCGCAGGTAGCCGCTACCGCGTCGCGAATTTCGGTTTCGCCCTCGTGGTTATTCGGGTCGAGTGCGAGCGGCGCGTCGGAGCCTTCGAGAATTTCGCCGCAGTCTATGCAGTATTTGTATTCGCCGTGACCCTGGGTGCAACAGGTGGAAGCAACCGCCGCCTCTGTCGCGGTGTTTTCGTGGGTGCACTCAACGTAATCAGCCGTAAAGTAATTTGCGGGAAGATACTTTGTGGAAATATTATCCTTATCTTTTCCGGTTATATACCATTTGCCCTGAGGAGCGGCGAGCGGGTTGGCAACATGATTCCAAACCGCAACGTATTCGCTTTCAAGATCAACGGTCCTGTTGGTTATTGGAGTAATAAGATTTTCGCTTACCGTTTCCGCCGCTTTTGCGTTTTCAAGGCCGGAACCGCCGTCGGTGCAATCGAGCATATAAAGTTCGGGTTCGCTTATAGCAAAATCGGTATCTTTGCTTTGATCGGTATATCCGCTGCCTATATATCTGCCGTTGCCTATAAGTATCGCCATATTGGCGCCGGATACGGGGTTCATACGCTCATACGGATATCTGTCTTTCTGGTTTATTACGTCTTTGATCCAGCATTTGATATAGGCGGTAAGGGTGAAGGTCTCGGGATCGTAGGTATATTCAAATACCGCCATATCGCCGTCGTTGGAAGTAGTAACGGTCGTTTCGCACTGGTTGGAGCCGTTATATACGTTATAGAGGGTCGATACAACCGGTATGGATTCGCCGTCTATAAGCTTACATTTGCAGGTAAACTTGAACCAGCGGTTGCCCTCATAGCCGCAAAGTTTGACCGGGATAAACGCGGTTGCCGGATTCTCGCTCTTAGCAATATAGATTATCTGCTTTTTAGCCGAAGTATCGAATATTTCGGTTTTGCAGAAAGCGTCGGCAAAGGTCTTGCCGCAGGAGCAGGTCCAATATTCGCGGGTGGTATCTGTTCTCTCGTGATAGGTAACGGTGTGACCCGCCGCCATGCAAGCCGTGAGATTTTCGGTATGGACCATACCTACGTTGCCCTCGGCGCTCCAGAGATTCTGGGGAGCGCGGATGCAGTCGCGGTCATTGTTGGAACACTCGTAAGTGCTGCCGTCGGAACTCGGCCTGTATTGATATGCCCAACGTGAAGTTGTATCAAGGGTATCGGCGTAAAGGTGCGGGGCTATGTCTTCGGCAACGAGATCGCCTATAACGTAACCGCTGCCGCACTCATAAAGGTCAACCTTTATGTCGCTTATCGCAAAGGATGAGTTAAAGGAGGTGGAATCGAATTTTCCGCCGCCTGCCCAAACGTGCTCGGCGTTGCCTATGGTTATAACTTCGTTACAGCCCCAGCGGGAAGCATAATCGTTATCGGCGGCGCGAACGCGCATATAACCTACAAAGTCGCCTGTTTCGGCATCATACCGGAACATGAGGCGGTTGCCTTCAGAATCATAATACTTTTCGTTGTATTCCTCCGGTTTAGTGGCGTAATTGCCCTCGGGGATGTTATACGCCGCTTTGCAGAGCGCCTGCGAACCCTTACCGGAAGACGGACCTTTTTTACCGACTATTCTGCCGATTACGGGGGTGCTGTCGCCCTCAAGGCGAACTGCTTTAAAGGTGATCTTTACAAGAAAACTGATATCCTGCGCCTTGCCGCCGGTCATGGCATACTGACCGTAGGATATAGGCAGGAATATATTTGCCGCCCTGTTATATTTTGGTGAGTATTCTTTACCTGCCTGACCCTCGGGTAACTCGCTGTTGTTTGCATCGTCTTCGCCCTCGTGGTTGGCGTCGATTATAACCATTTTCTTGTTTATATCGCTGATGATTTCAAAGCCGGCTTCGTTACTGTCTTTAAGTGCCGCAAAATATTTGCCTTCATAAGCCGCATTTGTATAATACTCGCGGGTTAATTCTGTTTCTTCGGTTTTTACAAAGTTGGAAGCACTGTAATTATCCGAAGTGTTATAATCGCTCGGAAC
>JAFZIK010000048.1 GCA_017554405.1 Clostridia bacterium
GAACGCCTACAAAGAATGGTCTCTCTGTAAGTTCTACCGTTTCTACAAGCATACCGTCAGGCGACATACCGCCGATTTTAAGCCCTGCGTTTGTAAGTTTATCCTTATAATCGTTATTAAACTCATAGCGGTGGCGGTGGCGTTCGCTGATTTCGCGCTTGCCGTAGCACTTTTCCATAGTGGTGCCGGGGGTTATGATGCACGGATAAGCGCCGAGCCGCAGCGTGCCGCCCTTGTCGATATCGTCATTTTGCCCGGGCATAAAGTCTATGACCTTGTTTTTGCATTGCTCGTCAAATTCGCCGGAGTTGGCGTCTTTTATCCCTGCTACGTTTCTTGCGTACTCGATAACCGCTATCTGCATACCAAGACAAATGCCAAAATAAGGTATATTGTTTTCGCGGGCATATTGAGCCGCTAAAATCATACCCTCAATACCGCGCTGTCCGAAGCCGCCCGGGACTATAATACCGTGGAGTCCGCCGAGCATCTCCGATACGTTATCTTTATTTATTTCTTCGGAATCTATCCAGTGAATTTTAATATGGGTATTGTAATAATATCCGGCGTGGCGCATAGCTTCCGCCACCGAAAGGTAAGCGTCGTGAAGCCCTACGTATTTGCCCACAAGACCGATATGCACGGTATAAGGTCTGTTCTTAATACGCTCAACAAGTTTAGTCCAGTTACTGAGGTCGGGCTCTTTGGTTTTAAGCCCTAACTCCCGACACACGACTGCCGAAAAGTTTGCTTTTTCAAGCATAAGCGGCGCTTCATAGAGATTAGGCAGAGTGATATTTTCTATAACGCAATCCGGTTTTACGTTACAGAAAAGCGATATTTTCTTAAAAATGCTTTCTTCAAGCGGCTCATCACAGCGCAAAACTATGATGTTGGGGTTTACTCCCATACCCTGAAGCTCTTTGACCGAGTGCTGAGTCGGTTTGCTCTTATGCTCCTCGGAGCCGTGCAGATAAGGAACAAGCGTTACGTGGATAAAAAGACTGTTTTCTCTGCCCACCTCAAGGGAAATCTGCCTTACCGCTTCTATAAACGGCTGCGATTCGATATCGCCTATCGTGCCGCCGATTTCGGTTATTACCACATCGGCGTCGGAGTGCTTGCCGACGTTATATACAAACTCTTTTATCTCGTTTGTAATATGAGGAATTACCTGAACGGTAGAGCCTAAATACTCGCCGCGGCGCTCTTTATTCAGCACGTTCCAATAAACCTTGCCGGTGGTAAGGTTTGAATACTTATTAAGGTCTTCGTTGATAAAACGCTCGTAATGACCGAGGTCAAGGTCGGTTTCGGCGCCGTCTTCCGTTACGTACACTTCGCCGTGCTGATAGGGGCTCATGGTGCCCGGGTCAACGTTTATGTAAGGGTCAAGCTTTTGCGCGGCAACTTTTAGACCTCGCGCTTTAAGAAGTCTGCCCAGTGATGCCGCCGTAATGCCCTTGCCGAGTCCCGACACAACGCCGCCGGTTACGAAAATATACTTTGTCATAAATATCACTCTCCGTTTATTTTACAAAACGACACTTAGGGTCGTTCCCTGCAATTTTATTCCCATTCCACCGTCGCCGGCGGTTTTGAGGTTATATCATATACAACTCTGGTAATTCCTTTGATTTCATTAGTTATCCGGCTGCTTGCCGTTTCAAAGAGTTCGTAGGGAAGCCTCGACCAATCCGCCGTCATAAAATCATCGGTATCTATCGCACGCAAAACCACCGTATAACCGTAAGTTCGCGCGTCACCCATGACGCCTACACTTTTTGTATCCGTAATCACGGCAAAATACTGATTTGGCCGCTTATTAAAATCGAGCCTGTCTATTTCATTTCTGAAAACGGCGTCGGCTTCCTTTAAGAGTTTTAACTTTTCTTCTGTTATTTCGCCTATTACCCTGACGCCAAGTCCCGGGCCGGGGAACGGCTGGCGGAAAACAAGCTCTTTCGGTATTCCGAGTTTAAGACCTACTTCTCTTACCTCATCTTTGAAAAGGTCTCGAAGCGGCTCGACAATACTTTCAAAACTCATAACGTCGGGTAGTCCGCCTACGTTGTGGTGGCTCTTGATAACCGCTGAATCGCCCTTGCCGCTCTCTATCACGTCGGGGTAAATAGTGCCCTGTGCCAACACGTCGATTTTGCCGAGTTTCCTCGCTTCCGCCTCAAACGTGCGGATAAATTCCTCGCCTATTATATGGCGTTTATCTTCCGGCTGCTTAACACCTGCAAGTCGAGCCAAAAAGCGGTCTTTGGCGTTTACTCTTATAAGGTTGACCCCAAGCTTTTTGCCTATGGTGTTTTCAACGTAATCGCCCTCGTCTTTACGGAGCAACCCGTGATCTACGAAAACACAAACGAGATTTTCGCCTATCGCTTTATGTAAAAGCACCGCCGCTACCGATGAATCAACGCCGCCCGAAAGTGCTAAAAGCACTCTTTTGCCCTTGAGCTCATTTCTGTATTTTTCTACCGATTTTTCTATAAAATCATCCATTTGCCAATCGGGACAGCACTTGCAAATATCAAAAATGAAATTTTTAAGTATTTGTTCGCCGTATTCGGTGTGAGTGACCTCCGGGTGAAACTGCACGCCGTAAAGCTTTTTTGCCTCGTTACAGATTGCGGCGCTCGGACAATTTTCGGTTTCGGCTATGCCTATAAAGCCCTCGGGTAAAGTCTTTACATAGTCGGTGTGGCTCATAAAGCAGTTACTCACACCCGGCACATCCTTAAAAAGTGCGTTGTTTCTTACGAATAGGCGCGTTTTTCCGTATTCACTGCCGCTTTGTGCCGGTGCGATTTCGCCGCCGGCAAGGTATGATAACAACTGATGACCGTAACAAATACCGAGTATCGGTATGCCGAGACCGAGTATCTCGGGACTGTAATGCGGCGATTTTTTGTCGTAAACGCTATTGGGTCCGCCGGTAAAAATTATGCCTTTATAACCTGCGCTTTTTATCTCGCTGCAACTTATTTTGTTATAGGGCTTAATTTCGGCATAAACGCTGTTTGAGCGCACCCTCCGTGCGATAAGTTGATTATACTGACCGCCGAAATCTAAAACGAGAATTTTATCCATATCATTCCACCGTAACAGACTTTGCAAGATTTTTCGGTTTATCTATATCGCAACCGTTTTCTTTTGCCACATAGTAGGCAAGAAGCTGAAGAGGTACTATTTCTATGGCGCCCGAGAAAATCGGGTCAATATCGGGGATAAACATAAGGTCATCCGCTACCGACACAATCTTTTCGTTATTTCGGAAAGTAAGAGCCAAAACCTCGGCGCCGCGCGCCTTTACTTCAACTATATTGCTCAGCGTCTTTTCCATTATTTTGTTGTTACAGCAAAGAGCGATTACCGGCTGATGTTCTTCAATGAGCGCTATTGTTCCGTGTTTAAGTTCGCCTGCGGCGTATGCCTCGGAGTGAAGATACGATATTTCCTTCATTTTAAGCGCACCCTCAAGCGAGGTGGCGTAATCGGTGTTTCTGCCGATAAAGAATAACGCTTTGCTCTTGTGGTATTTTTGGGCAAGTAGCGGAATAGTCGGATTCATATCTATCGCCTGCTGAATAAAGCGCGGAAGCGACTGAACGCATTTTACAAGAGTTTCATAGTTTTCTTTTATAAGTCCCAGTTTGTCGCCAAAGAAAATCGATAGCAGATATAAAACGGTCAACTGCGTTGTGTAACCTTTGGTTGTGGCAACCGCGATTTCGGGACCCGCCCAGGTATAGACGGTGTAATCGGCGAGTTTTGCGACGGTGCTTCCCACAACATTTACTATTGCTATAACCGTAGCGCCTTTTTGTTTGCAGTCTTTCATTGCGGCGATGGTGTCCGCCGTCTCACCTGACTGCGAAATAACAATTAAAAGCGTATGCTCATCTATTATCGGCTCGCTGTAACGGAGCTCGCTTGCCAGTTCCAGCGACACGGGGATATTACACAGTTTTTCGAGTGCGTATTTGCCGGCGCAACCTGCGTAATACGCCGAGCCGCAGGCAGTTATCAGTATTTTATTTATGTTTTTAAGTTTATCGGTACTGATGTCGAGTTCGTCAAATATAACCTTTCCGTCCTTAATGCGGGGCGCTATCGTGGCTTTGACTGCCGCGGGCTGTTCCTTAATTTCTTTCATCATAAAGTGTTCGTAGCCGCCTTTTTCAGC
>JAFZIK010000049.1 GCA_017554405.1 Clostridia bacterium
ATCTTAACGCCCTCAGGCGCTAAAACCGATTCCAGAACAGTCTTTTGACTCATTCTTACTTTAATGCTGACGCATTCTTAATTTTAATTCCAGATTTCTCAAAGAATTCTTAGGGTCCTTTTTTGTTAGTCGTTGTTTAATTTTCAAGGTTCATATCTTACGGCTTTCTCACGCTAAACGGCGCAATTTGCCTACGCCCCGTTTTTTTGGGCGCCCGATTATATTACCACATCCGCTACCTATTGTCAACACTTTTTTTAAGTTTTTTTACAAGTTTTTCATATTTTACGCGGCGCCGGAGCGCCGCGTATGTTTTCCGTGTTAAATTTGAGGTTTTTTGGGCTGCTGACAGGGCAGATCCGCCTATCCTGCCGCCTCTTCGATTCCTTCGAGAATGCCGAGCATTATTATCCCCGCTATTACCGCTATAACGCAGGCATACTGCAGCGCCTTTAACTTTTCTTTGAGGAATATCCTTGAAAGTATCACCGATACGATGCAGTAGGCGCTTATCATCGGCGCCGCCAACAACGGTCTTGCCGCCATGGCGTAAACGTAGAAGATCTGCCCGCCTTCCTCGCAGAGCGCCGCCATGCCCTTAGTTCTCTCGCCCGCGGAAAAAAGATTATACGGTTTTTTGTTTTTTACCCATAAGAACGCCCACGCAACGATCCCGGCAACAAAGAAGGTAAGCCCGTAAATTATCAGAACGTCGATTTCGCCGAGCCCAAGCCCGGTTTCTTCGTTAAGTATTATGCCGTCGGCGGTGGTGCCAACGGTATCGAAAACACAGTAGAGTATCGGAAAAATCAGCGCCAATGCCCCGAAACGGTATTTCCGTTCTTCCTTTGCGAGCGACTTTTCTTTGCGCGAAAGGTTCTGCTCAACTATGCCGAGACCGATAACGCCTATAACTATAACGGCTGTTCCCGCCACGTTCAAGCACCAGTAATCACCGAAGAATTCGCCTGCAACGCCTCTGATCGAGAACCACACAAGCATTGCGATTGCCGAAAACGCGCCCGATGCGTTTTGAACGGGAGATACTACTGATACTTCAAGATACCTGAGCCCCGCGTAGCCTATGACCATGGATACTATGTATCCGAGCGAGGCGGGAGAATACTTGATCGCATTATCAAACAGCGACCGGACCGAAAAGCCCGTTTCCGATAAAGGCATAAGCGCAAAGGCAAAAACGCCCATTACAAGCCCCACCCAAACGGCTATTTTCAGGTGAGAATAGCGATCGCTTTCATCCGTGCCTTTTTTATAGAAGAGGTCGGCGGTTCCCCAAAACAGCAAACAAAGCAAAGCTAATAAAAACCACATAAACTACATCTCCAACGAGCGGGACGGTGCCCGCATCGTCCCCTACATTCATTTTTCCTCCGCTGCAAGCTTCCTTGCAAACTCGGCAAGCTCATCCTTTGAGTAAAACTCAAGCGTTAAGGTTCCTTTGCCGTTCTCTTTCGGTTTTATGTTAACCTTACGGTGCAGCGACCGTTTAAGCGAAATGGCGACTTCATCATAGAACGTATCGCGGCGGACCGGCGTTTTTTTAGGCGCGCCGGGCGTAAGGCGGGACATTCTTTCAAGCTCGCGGACGCTCGCACCCGCTATTGCGGCGGCAAGCATACTATCGCGGAGCGCGCCCGCCTCGCAGGCAAGCAGCGCCCTTGCGTGGCCGGCGGATATCTTGCCGGCGGCAAGCGCTTTTTGCTCCTTTTCGTTAAGGTTTAAAAGGCGCAGAGCGTTTGTTACCGTGACCCTCGCTTTGCCTACGCTTTTTGCAACTGCATCCTGAGTAAGCGAATAGTTATCTATTAGGGTCTTATACCCGTGTGCTTCTTCAAGCGGGTTAAGATCTTCCCTTTGCAGATTTTCTATAAGCGAAAGCTCGTAGTATTCGCGGTCGCTTAATTCCTTTATTATCACCGGAACAGCCGAAAGCCCCGCCATACGGCAGGCGCGCCAACGGCGTTCGCCCGCTACTATCTGATATCTTCCGTTTGCGGTGGGGCGAACAACTATCGGTTGGATAAGCCCGTGCTCGGCTATGCTTCCCGCCAGTTCGGAAAGCGCATCTTCATCAAAATCTTTTCTCGGCTGATCGCGGTTAGGCTCTATTTCGGAAAGGCGTATCTCAACAGCGCCCTCGCCCGCGTTTGCGTTTTCATCAAAAAGCCCTTCAAGCCCTCTGCCAAGCCCCTTGTTTTTTGCACTCATAGGTTACACCCTCCGATTTTTCTTTAAAAATTCTTTTGCGAGATCGTTATAAGCCGCGGTCCCTTTAGAGCGGGCGTCGTAATATTGGATGGGCATACCGTGGCTCGGCGCCTCGCTTATGCGGACGGCTCTCGGGATCGCCGCCTTGTAAAGCTTGCCCGCAAAATACTTTTTGATCTCGGATACCACCTGACTTGTAAGATTAAGGCGCGCGTCATACATAGTAAGCACTATCCCCTCGATTTCAAGGGTAGAATTATAAAGCCGCTTTACCTGCCGGACCGACGCGATAAGCTGGGAAAGCCCTTCGAGCGCGTAGTATTCGCACTGAAGCGGCACAAGCACCGTATCCGCGGCGACAAGTGCGTTTATTGTGATAAGCCCCAGGGACGGCGGGCAGTCAATAAATATGTAATCGTATTTATCCCGGACCGCCGAAAGCGCGACTTTAAGCTGCGATTCGCGGCGGGTCTTCTCAATAAGATCGATCTCGGCGGCGGCAAGGTCCATAGAGGCGGGAATGATATCAACGTTTTTAAATGCGGTCTCTACGGTTGCCGCGGCGGCGGAGACCCCGCCTAAAAGAAGCTCATAGCTCGTTGCCGAGGCGTTCTTTTTGCTGATGCCGTAACCGCTGGTGGAATTGCCCTGCGGGTCTGCGTCCACAAGCAGCACCTTTTTACCCAAGATTCCTATCCCGGCGGCGAGATTAACCGCGGTCGTGGTCTTACCAACGCCGCCCTTTTGATTTACCACGGCAATTATTTTACCCAAAACGATCCCTCCGTGCGCTAACAGAAGCGTTATATTTATGTATAAATAATATTATAAGATCATAACTAAATTAATTATGTGACGTTTCACGTGAAACAAATATATCGGCGGTCACCCGCCGATACTAATTATAACAACATTTTACTTAAAAGTAAATAGTTTTATCGTTACTTATCGCCCGATTTGAAAATAAGCGACATAAGTATACCCGCGCAAATGGCGGCGGCAATACCGGCGGCGGTAGCGGTCAGCCCACCCGAAAAGGCGCCGATAAGTCCGTATTTCTCCACAGCGGCGCGCACACCATCGCTTAAAGCATAGCCGAATCCGGTAAGCGGAACGGTAGCGCCCGCCCCTGCAAGCTCTACAAGCGGTTTATATACTCCTATCGCGCCTAAAAACACACCTATCACCACATACGACGTAAGGATACGCGCAGGCGTAAGCTTAGTATAATCTATAAGCACCTGACCGATAAGGCAAAAGGCTCCGCCAACCGCAAAGGCAAGCAGACATTTAATAACAATTTCCATTTAAACGACCCCTGTTTCACGTGAAACGTTTTAAGCTGACAGATTAAATTATTGCCGCAACTAACCGGAATATACGCGGTAAAAAGGTTATTTTTGCTTAAAACACAGCATTTAAGGGTCAATATGCTGAGTTTTACCGCCGAAAAGGGCATTTTGACCGTATCACCGCAAAAAAAGAACCGCGGCGTATATCCGCCGCGGTATTCTATATTCTGTATGTGCCTATTTGGAATCGAAGCCACAGGCGGCGCAAGCGAGCCGTATCGCTCCCTTGCTTATATCCGGTCTTATTTGCCGCGCTTGATCTCGTCCCAGTATTCGCGGGTCTTTTGCTCAAGCTTGTTATCGCCATACACGTAATACTTCTTGTTTTTAATGTTATCCGGCAAATACTGTTGGTTTACATAATGCCGAGGGTAATCGTGTGGATACAAATAGTGCTGACCCTTTACCTTCGCGTCCTCGCCGTCAAAATGTTTGTTCTGAAGCGCGCGCGGAACGTCGCCGGTGTTGCCGCTTTCAACGTCCGCCATAGCGCTGTTTATAGCGTTATATACCGCGTTGGATTTCGGCGCCGTCGCGACAGCTACCACCGCGTTTGCAAGGGGTATGCGCGCTTCGGGTAAACCCACCTGAAGCGCGGTATCTACCGCCGCCTTAACTATAGGAATTATCTGGGGATAAGCCAGTCCTACGTCCTCGTTGGCGCACACGAGCAACCGCCTGCAGGCGCTGGGCAGATCGCCGGCGGCAAGCAGCCGCGCAAGGTAATAAACAGCCGCGTCCGGATCGGAGCCGCGCATGGATTTCTGGTATGCCGAAATTATATCGTAATGCTCATCGCCCTCGCGGTCATACCGCACCGAATTGCCGGCAAGTATCTGCTCTACCACCGTATCGGATATCGTGTCGTCGCCCGCGCCGTCGGTTAACATAAAACATAATTCAAGCATATTGAGCGCCCGCCTGACGTCGCCCGCGGCGGCGCGCGCTATTTTGTTTCTGTTTGCTTCGCTTAAAAGCATCTGCCTGTTTGCCTCGCGTGAAAGGAATATCATGGCGCGGTCTAATACGTCAGCTATATCCGCCGCCGAAAGGGTCTTGAACTCAAAAACCGTAGAACGGCTTAAAATCGCGTTATATACGTAAAAATACGGGTTTTCGGTGGTCGAGGCGACCAGCGTTATATCCCCGTTTTCTATAAAGGAAAGCAGTATCTGCTGCTGTTTTTTGTTGAAATACTGTATCTCGTCAAGGTATAACAGTATGCCGTTTTCCGCCTCTATACCGCCGATAGAGGCAACTATATCCTTTATATCCGCGGTGGAAGCGGTGGTGGCGTTGAGATAGCAAAGCTTTTTTGAACACTTTTCGGCTATGATCTTTGCTACCGTGGTTTTGCCTACGCCCGAAGGACCGTAGAATATAAGATTGGGCGTATCGCCCGATTCTATTATGCGGCGAAGTATCTTGCCTTCGCCCAAAAGGTGCTTTTGCCCCGCGACCTCGTCGATCGTCTGCGGACGGAGCCTGTCCGCCAAAGGTGCCGCCATATTTTCACCCTCTTTTTTAATATATTTCTATTTTACTATATTTCCGATTCTTTTTCAACATTTTAAGACATATAAATTATATACGCCGAAGCCGCCGGGTAGCTAAAGCTTTAAAAGCTAAGCCGCAACGCGCAGCACTCGGCGGCTTTAAGGGGAGGCGTTTATGAAGAAAAGGGTTTTTATAAAAAACGCCGCGGTGCTGACCTGCTCATCACTCGTTCTGCGTTTTGCGGGAATAGTGTTTAAGATCTGGCTCGCCTCGCGGATAGGTGCCGCCGGAATGGGGCTTTATCAGCTTGTTTTCTCGGTGTTTATGCTCGCCGGCTCCTTTACCCAAAGCGGCATTCCTACCGCAGTGACCCGGCTTGTTGCAAACGAAACGGCGCTCGGCAGCCGAGCCGGTATAAAGCGGATAATGCGAGCGGCGTTCTTTATAAGCACCGCTCTCGGCGCCGTTACCGGCATAATTCTATATTTCTTTGCCTCGCCGATCGCCCGCCTGATAACGGGGGATTCGGGCGCCGTTTTATCTCTTAAGATCATAGCTTCCTGCTTTGTGTTTATGGGCGCTTCCTCGGTTATCCGCGGCTATTTTATAGCGCGTAGAAAGGCGTCGCCCGGCGCTTTTGCTCAGCTGTTTGAACAGGCGGTGCGCATTACGGTTGCGGCGGCGCTTCTTAAAGTTTTTATCGGAAAAGGTCCGCCGGTTTGCTGCGCCGCCGTTTTTGCGGGGGATGCCGCCGCCGAAACCTTTTGCGCCGCGTTTCTTTATTTTCGCTACCGAAAAGACAGCTCCGACCTTCCGGAAGGGAAGAACTCCTACGAAAAAAATCCCGCGGCAAGGATCGTTTCGGTATCGCTCCCGCTTGCCGGAGGCAGATATTTAAACAGTCTTTTGCGCACCGCCGAAAGCCTGCTCGTTCCGCACGCTCTCGCCGTTTTCTCGGCGGGCGGCGCGCTTGCGGTTTTCGGTATGATAAAGGGTATGGCTCTGCCGATACTGTTTTTTCCCTCGGTCCTGCTCGGCGCCGTTTCAGTGCTGATGATACCCGAGATGTCCGAAGCGCGCGAAAGGAAAATGAACGGCCTTGTGCGTTCCTGTGCGGAGAGTATCCTCGCCGCCGGAGCGGTGGGCGGTTTCCTGTTTTCCGCGCTTTTTGCCGCCGGCGGGTATAGACTCGGCGCCCTGCTTTATAAAAGCCGCGAGGTGGGATTTTTGCTTACCGCTCTTGCTCCGATAGTTCCGCTTATGTATATAGACAGTCTTTGCGACGGGCTTTTAAAGGGGCTCGATCAGCAAAAATTCACCTTTCGCGTTTCGGTTTGCGACTCCGGTCTGCGGCTTTTGCTTATATATCCCTGCCTTACGCGCTTCGGCATTAACGGATTTATAGGTATAATGTATTTTTCAAACCTTTTTACGGCGCTTTTAAACAGCCGCCGGCTTATAAAAATAAGCGGCGCCGTTCTTGACGCGCAAAGGAACGTGCTTTCGCCGGCGCTCTGCGCTTTCGGGACTACGCTGCTTACAAAGGTTTTTCTCGATTTCTTCGCTCTTTCGGATTTGGTTTACATAATACTGCTGGCCGGGATAAGCATACCGTTATATTATGCTCTTGTTTACCGGCTCGGGTGTATGCAATCTATAACCGCCGGGCGTATTCGCCCGCTTAAGAAATACGCCGCGAAAAGGGCGACCGTATCCTTGATAAAATAGGGAATAAAGGCAATTATCGCCGCGGCGCCGGTTTTTGTTACGATAACAAACCAGCTCGCTCCGGCGGCATATAACAGGATAAGCGCCGCCGTGCCGAGCAACACACGGGCGGCGCGATTGTTTACATAAAACACGAAGGACAGAACAAGTGCAAAAAAAGGGAAGGCAAATATAAACCCGCCGGTGGGGGAGACCGCCGCCGAAACGCCCGCCCCGAAGCCCGAAAAAACCGGCAGTCCGCAAAAGCCGAGCAGTATATAAGCCGCCGTGGCGGCGGTGCCGGCCTTTGCGCCGAGCAAAAAAGCCGTAAGGGCTATAAGCGGCGTTTGAAGGGTAAAGGGAACGCCTATAGGCATCGGCACGGTAAGCGGCGATAAAACACATAAAAGTGCCGTAAAGGCAGCCGTTACGCAAACGGAACGTATCCTTTTATTCATATTTTTCAATGCTCACTTCACCGCTTTTTAAAGTTGTCGTTTTGCCCTTTTCTTTTACAAGCAGTTCAGCGTTATCGCCTATACCGCATACCGTGGCGGTGCGGCTTTTGCCGTCCCTTTTGTAGGTCACGGTCCTGCCCGCGAGCATCGAGCGACGGCGGTATTCTTCAAGGTGGGGCATGGCGGCGATATCGGTATAATACTCTTTAAAAAATTTCATAAACTCGCCAAACAGGGCGCAGTATATAAGCGCCGGGGGAGTAGAGGTATTAAAAAGAGCCCCGGCGGTCTCGCGAATTTCCTCGGGGAAACCGCCCTTAGGCGTTGCAACGTTAACCCCAACGCCTAAAACCGCATACTTTATATGCCCGTTTTCAGCGTCAAATACCCCTTCGGTAAGTATGCCGCACACCTTTTTCTGCTTTATATAAATATCGTTTACCCATTTGATTTCAGCAGATTTTCCGCAGACCTTTTCTATCGCTCTTGCCATTGCGACCGCCGCCGCGGTGGTGATCTTAAGGCAGGTCTCGGCGGAAAACCGCGGTTTTAAGAGCACCGAAAAATAAAGCCCGCCCACCGGCGATTCAAATTTTCTGCCCATTCGCCCCTTGCCGCCGGTCTGCTCGCGCGCAACGGCAACGGTAAACTCCTCGCCCGATTCGGCGATCAGTTTTATCTCCTCATTAGTAGACACCGTTTTATCAAAAAAAACAACGTTTTCGCCGGTCGTAAAGCGTAACTGCTCGCCGCAAAGGCGGGTATTGTTAGGCGTCAGCATATATCCGCCGCCAAGACCCGATATAAAATACCCCTCGGCGCGCAGGGAGTTTATCTCTTTCCAAACCGCCGTGCGCGAGACCCCGAGTTTCGAGGCGATAAGCCCGCCCGAGACAAGCTCACCCGAGGCAAGCGCTCTTAATATATCGTTTTTTATCGTGCTTTTTCTCATTTTCCCCTCCGAACGCCGCAAAAGCAGAAATTTACAAATAAAATATACCACCGGCGTCGCCCCTCGTCAACTTATAAAATTTATAAGTTGACGAGATTAGGATTGACCTTGTAGGGTATGGCGCTTGCCGACAGCCCGTTTTAGACGGCAGACGTTAGACGGTAGACAGTAGACGTTGGTGCGGCTTCGCCGCGGATATAAAAGCGGGCGGATAATATCCGCCCCTACGGTATATCAATTCAGTCGCCAGCAGTCAGATATCAGACGTCAGATACAAGGTGCGGTGGGCGTTTGCCCACCGCTTTATATATTGCGCCGCAGGCACATTATGTCTGAAATCTGATATCTGTAATCTGCCGTCTGATCTGCGGCTTCGCCGCGGATAAAAAAAGCGGGCAGTCGTAAAACGCCTGCCCCTACGGTATATCTATTCAGATTGCTCTTGCAGCCGGTCTGCGGATAAAATGCTGTCGTCGTTAAAGCTTTATCCACATGGCGGGGCGGACAGCATACTTTTTGCAAACCGGCGTCGCTCCGAACCAATCATGAGCAGACCCTGCAAAGTCTACATATGCTACAGAACTGTCACTGAATATGCATCGCGATCTTAACCACCAGTTACATTTTCCTGCTTGCTTCAGCGCTCCTTTTTCGTAACAATACGGCGTCGCCTCACATTTTTTTAACTCAAACGGTAAATACTTATGCCACGCATCTAAACTCAAGAGGAATACTTTATCGGTCGTGTCATAGCCTTTATCCCCGACAGTTGACGTTTTAAGTGCCGTATACTGTATTCTTTCTCTTTCTTCCCTGTTAAAAGCGGCTTGCAAAAACGTTGTTTTGATCCATCTCCTGATCAAACTGTTTTCCCATTGTGCAACAGCGGTAACGCTCGTGTTATACGGCATACAATCAAGCGCGTATTTGCTTATCAGAAGCGCTTTTTCTTCCTTTACGTCCAAAACCAGCCATTCTATAGGTTCGGGGGAGCCGCCTTTTTGTTGAATATATCGTCCGAACTTTATTATATCGCCCTTTTGCAATCGCGCGCCCGATGCTGTTTTTTCGTTTTTCTCCCCGGATACGGCGTTATTTTGAGCGCCCTCGGCGGCACTCTCGGAAACCTTTTTTAAGACCGTGGCCAGTTTTTGTTTGATTTCAACTTCGTCCGCCTCTGTATTTGCGTTGGCGGGCGAACGGTCTGCAACCTTTTCTTTCGGTTCTGTTTTGTCTCCGCCGTTATTATCGCTTTTTACGGCGCCGGTTTCTTCGGTTTTTATTTCCTCTTTTCCCGCCGATATATCATTTTTTAAGGGCGGATCATCATTGATCGCTTTTTCGGAGACTGTTTCGCCGCTCCCGTTTATATCGTTTTCGGCGGGATCCCGCCCGTCTTCCGCCGTTTCGGGTCCTGTTTCGTCGCCGCCGTTTATATCCGCTTTTACGATATCAAACCATTTGCTTCTTCTTTTAAGATCTTCTACCGCAGCCTCGGGCGAGGAAAACGAGAAATAATTGCACATCTGATATCTTTTGTAGCGCAGTCTGAACCAGCTCGGCAGTTCGATTTTTCCGTCTGTCAGTATATTTATAAAGTTCTTTTCGAGATCCCTTGCAAGCGCGAGCTCATCTTTGCAGTTGTTTGATTCGAGGGAATCCCTTGTTATCATATAAATAAATATCGAACAGTTTTCAACTCTTTCGGCTATTTCTTCTTCCCACTCGTTTCCGTAATGTATGCCGTTGTCAAACCAAACGTTATGCTCCTTCTGAAGCGCGGCAATAAAAGGGTAAACGATATCCGAATCCCTGTGTGAATATGATACAAATATGTAATTCCCGTCGCCATCATAAGCTTTAACATCCGGTAACTTTTGCATGCTCGTCTCGCTTTCGTTTTTTTATATCATACAGTATGGTGTAGAAAAAAGCAAGATAAAAGAAAAATCGGGCGAGTGCCCGAATGAAAAATGAAATCGCGGCTATGCCGCGGTGAAATCTTCGGGCTATGCCCTCAGGTGAAATCGAAGTCTGCACCTTCGGTGAAATTAAATCCGTCCTACACCCCGCAAAGCGGGATTTCACCACGAAGTGATTTCACCCACCGCAGGTGGATTTCACCCGTCCGCAAGGACGGATTTAGTTGAAAAGACTCATCTTTTGGTAGACAAAAGATGAGTCTTTTCTGTATAAGTCAGCCATAATGATACATAAACCATAGAAAGAACGCCAAAATGATACATGTCGATCATGGCGTAAACCGGTAATTATATTATTCTTTTCAGCTTCAGTTGAAAGTTCGGCTTTGTAACATATTCCATATAAATCGGTCTGCCCGAATATTTCAAATAAGCTTTATATCTTTCAATGACAGCGGGAGCCGTAATCAATTCTTGTGCTTTGTCTTTTGATAAAAATGCCGACTCGGAGTTTTCGTCAGAGGGACGCGGTGTGCCGCCTTTTGCCCTGCAAATAAAATCGAGCATGATTTTGGTAGGTACTTCTTTGACCCCATTATACCCCGGATATTTACAGGTGTTTGATGATATACAAAACACTTCTCCAACCTCGATCTCGACACCTGTCTCTTCCATGACCTCTCTCCTAACAGCGTCAATCACATTTTCACCGATTTCGACCTGTCCTCCCGGAAAGACCCATCCTCCCCGATGCGTTTTCACCATCAAAACTTCATCGTTATCATTTACAACGATCCCCGCTGCCGCAATGATGTGAGTCGGCATGACCCTTTCTGCATTATTCATATTGAATACCATTCCTGCATAGTCGTTCCCTTTCAGTGAAGTTTGCCCTTGCGGGCAAGTGAAGTAGTTCGCTTCGCTCACAGTGAAGTATTGCGGCGTTGCCGCAAAGTGAAGTTAAGTGTTCCACATCGTGCCGAAGGCACACTTCACGCGCGTAGCGCGCTTCACGAGGCGCAGCCTCACTTCACGTTCCGCGTCAGCGGAACACTTAGTTGAAAGAAACCTGATTTGGTAGACAAATCAGGTTTCTTTCATGGTCGAGGTGACAGGACTTGAACCTGCGGCCTCTGCGTCCCGAACGCAGCGCTCTACCAAACTGAGCCACACCTCGTTCTAGCTGTTAGATGTTAGATGATAGATGTTAGACGTCTAAAGTCCGGCGGCTAACATCAGCCATATAATTATATATACGCGGGTGGGGTTTGTCAACAAAATTATTAAATTTTTTGCGCGGGAACAAATTTATCAACTTTTTTATTGAAATAATGTTAGTTATATGTTATACTCTATTATATATAAGTAAACTATCAATTATTATATAATAATATTTATTATAAGGGCGGGGGAAAAATGAAGATAAATTCTATAAACGATATTTGGAACGCCGTATGTGAAGAGTGCAAAAAAAGCGTTACCGAGGTAACCTTTGATACCTTTTTTAAGTTTTTAAAGCCGGAAAGCTTCAGCAGCAGCGAGTTTGTTCTTTCCACCGAATCGGAATATCTTACAAACACAATGCGCGATCTTTACGGGGATATAATCGCCGCCGCGATAAAAACCGTTATGGGCATACCTATCCCGCCGGTTTTCGTTGTAGGCGATAACGAGGAGCAGATAAAAAAGGCGGAGCAGGAGAGTGAAGGTTTAACCTTTGAATCCTTCTTTACCTTTGATAATTTCGTTGTGGGCTCTTCAAACGAGTTTGCCCACGCGGCAAGCCTCGCGGTAGCGGATAACCCCAACATCGTTTATAATCCGCTTGTTATATACGGTCCCTCGGGCGTTGGCAAGACCCACCTTTTACTTGCTATCAAAAACCACATTAAAAAGAAATTTCCCTATAAATCGGTTGAATACACCCGCTGTGAGGATTTTACGAATCAGCTTATAAAATCCCTTCACGAAGGCAAGCTCGGTATGGGAACTATCGACGATTTCAGAAACAAATACAGAAACGTTGACGTTCTGCTTATCGACGATCTTCATTTTATCGCCGGCAAGGAGCAGACCCAGGAGGAGTTTTTCAACACCTTCAACACCCTTTATCAAAGCAACAAACAGATCGTTGTTACGCTCGACCGCCCTCTTAAAGAAATTAAAACTCTTGATGAGCGCATACGTTCCCGCCTTTCGGCAGGTCTTTTTGCCGATATTATTTCACCCGATTTTGAAACAAGGGTCGGAATAATAAACAAAAAAGCCGAACAGTGCAATATATTCCTTGATGAAAATATCGTTTATTACATAGCGGATAATATAAAAAGCAACACCCGCCAGCTTGAAGGGGTAGTTAAAAAACTGCAGGCGTATATCGCGATCCAGAAAAAAACCCCCTCTATAGCGATCGCTCAAACCTTTATAAAAGACGTTATATCCGATACAAAACCCGAACCTATAAGTATAGAAAAAATCATTTCCGAGGTTGCAAGATCCTACGGCGTTTCGGAAAACGATATTATTTCAAGCAGAAAGACCGCAAAGCTTGCTTTGGCTCGCCAGGTAGCTATGTATATCGCGCGGCAGACTACAAATCTTTCATTTAAAGTTATAGGTGAAAAATTCGGCAGGGATCATACAACGGTTTTATACAACTGCAACCGCATAGAAGAGTTCTTAAAGGATAAACCTTATGAAAAAGAACTGGTTGAAGATATAATTAAAAACCTTCACAGGGACGAATAACTTATCCACTTTTAAACCTTAATTGTTTTAAAGTTATACACATTGCGTTCAGTAAATTTTTTTCGGTTGTTTTTATCAACACTTATAAAAAATTGTTTTAAACCCGAAAATTCTTTTATAAAAAAGAAAAAACAAGGTTTTTAACACTTTTAACCGGCCTTATTATTAATGTTAAAATTATAATTGTTTTTTTAAAAGAAAAAACGAACGGAGGAAACAAAAATGAAATTTACGGTAGAGAGGGAAGAATTCCTTACAGCGGTTTTAAAAATGCTTAAAGCGGTTGGAGCTAAAAGTTCGATGCCGGTGCTTGAAGGTATTCTTATATCCGCTGAACAGGGAAGAATAACGCTTGCGGCATATAACCTTGAAATCGGTATGAAAAAGGAAATATACTGCAACTGTGAAAAAGAAGGAGATATCGTAATAAAAGCGCGTCTTTTATCAGATATATTAAGGCGGCTCGGCGGCACTCAGGTTGAAATAGAAACCGATGATAAGCTTATGTGCCATATAAAGAGCGATGATACCTTCTTTGATATTATGGGTATGGCTGCGGGAGATTTTCCTGAAATGCCCTCGGTTGCCGACGGAACAAAAATAAGTATAGACAGTAAGACCCTTTGCGATATGGTAAAAGGAACTATTTTCGCGGTATCGCAGATAGAAGGAAGCAGACCTATATATACGGGACTTAACATTTCGGTTGATGAAGGAATAATTAAATTTGTTGCTATAGACGGTTACCGCCTTGCAATAAGAAAAGAAAAAACAAATATAGATAAAAATTTCAATTTTGTTGTTCCCGGCAAAGCTATAAACGAGGTTGTAAAGCTTTGTGAAGAAAGCGAAACAGATATAAATATAATAATAGGCGCGCGGCTTATATCCTTCCTTATAGACGGTTATCTGTTTATAGCCCGTCTTTTTGAGGGTGAATACGTTGATTATAAGAAAATTTTACCCGAACAGTTCAAACAGCAGATAAAACTCAACAAATCCGATCTTATAAACTCGGTTGAGAGAGTATCGCTTCTTATAAACGACGCGTTTTCCACCCCGCTTCGCCTGCTTCTTGATGAAAACGAGGCAACCCTCAGCTGCGCCACCTCGATAGGAAGAGCAAAAGAAACCTTTAAAACAGAGCTTTCGGGCACTCCGTTTGAAATAGGACTTAACAGCCGATATTTACTCGAGGCGTTAAAGGCATGCGACGAGGGCAACATAATAATTAAATTCAACGGACCTAATTCCGCGGTTACAATAATACCTGAAGACGAAAACAGCGATGATTTTCTCTATCTCATAATGCCCTTAAGGTTAAGATAATGATAAAAGAGATAAGCATAAAAGAAAACTTTATAAAGTTAGACAGCGCCTTAAAACTTGCCGGATTCGTTTCTACCGGCGGCCACGCTAAAAACGTTATTTTAAACGGTGAGGTAAAGGTAAACGGCGAAGTATGCACTCAAAGGGGTAAAAAACTTTATAAAGAAGACCGTGCCGAATATTCCGGCAACGAGCTTATTATAAAAAATGCTGGTTAAAAAAATAAAACTTAAAAATTTTCGCAATATAGAAAGCGCCGGGCTTGAGTTTGATAACAAAATGAACGTTATCAGCGGCGAAAACGCCCAGGGCAAAACAAATATACTCGAAAGTATATGGCTTTTTTGCGGCGCTAAAAGTTTTCGTAACGCAAAGGACAGCGCATTTGTTCGTTTTGGTGAAAAAAGCGGTAAAAGCGCGATAGATTTTATATCGGGCGGGATAGAACACACCGCCGAAATGATATTTACCGATAAAAGAACGGCGGTGCTCGACGGTAAGACCTTAAAAAATCCCGGCGAGCTTGCGGGAACGCTCAGCGCGGTGGTGTTTTCACCGGCGGATCTTTCACTTGTTCAGGAGGGTCCTGATAAAAGGCGCAGATTTCTTGACGTTTCGATAGGTCAGCTTTATCCGAATTATATTGATATACTCCGTTCCTACGGCAGGGCGGTTTCCCAGCGAAACAGCGTTATAAAGGAATATAAATACGACCCCTCCGTTGCGATAATGCTTGACGTTTTTGAAGAAGAAATAGCGGCAAACGGAAAGAAAATAACAGAATACCGCAAAAAGTTCCTTGATGAAATAAATAAATATCTCCCCTCTATCTATTCGGGGTTTTCTTCCGGCAGGGAAAGCATAACGTCCTTGTATGTCGCAAAAACAGAACCTACAGTGCTTCTTGACGAGCTTAAAAAGGGAAGAAAAGAGGATTCGTTTTTGGGCGTTACGAGCGCAGGTCCTCACCGGGACGATATAGAGCTTCTTATAAACGGTATATCGGCGAGGAATTACGGCTCGCAGGGGCAAAAGCGCAGCGTTGCGATAGCGCTTAAGCTTTCAACGCTTAACGTGATAAACGCCGTTTCGGGCGAATACCCGATATGCCTTCTCGATGACGTTATGAGCGAGCTTGACGAGGCGCGGCAAAAATATATTTTAAACCATATAAGCGATTGGCAGACCTTTATAACCTGCTGCGATCCTTCGAGCGTTGAGCGGCTCTCGGGCGGCAGGGTGTTTACGGTCAAGGGCGGGGGGATAGTATAATGTATCTTCACCTCGGCAACAACGCGGTCATAAGGACCGATAAAATAATAGGTATTTTCGATCTTGACAATACCACCGTTTCGGCAAGGACGAGGCGATTTCTCGCACGGGCGGAAAAAGAGGGAAACGTTATAATGACCTCCGCCGAGTTACCAAAATCCTTTGTTGTTGCAAGCGGTAAAAAGGGCGAAAACAGGGTATATCTTTCCCAGCTTTCGCCGGCTACACTCGGAAAAAGAAAAATGATATATAAAAATATTTAAAAGAACAGTAAAAAGGCAAAGAGAGGATAGGCAAAAATGAGCGATCAACAATCTTTACCCGTATTGGAAACCTATGACGAAAGTTCAATACAGGTCCTCGAAGGACTTGAAGCGGTAAGAAAACGGCCCGGTATGTATATAGGTTCTACCGGCGAGCGCGGTCTTCACCACCTGGTCTACGAGATAGTGGATAACTCGATAGACGAGGCGCTTGCGGGTTACTGCGATAAAATACTCGTGGAGCTTTTGGACGACGGGGTGGTGCGCGTTACCGATAACGGACGCGGTATACCGGTAGGTATACACCCGCAGAAGAATATGCCAACGGTAAGCGTGGTATTTACGATACTCCACGCGGGCGGCAAGTTCGGCGGCAGCGGATACAAGGTATCGGGCGGTCTGCACGGCGTTGGCGCCTCGGTGGTAAACGCGCTCTCAAGCTGGCTTGAAGTAGAGGTAATGGACGGCAAGCACATTCATCACCAGCGTTACGAAAAGGGCAACATTGTTGATGATCTTAAGATAATAGGCGATACCGATAAAACCGGAACCATAGTCACCTTTAAGCCAGACCCGGCGATATTCACCGATACCACCCACTACGATTATGAAACTCTGCTTACCCGCCTTCGCGAGCAGGCGTTCCTCAATGCGGGCATAAGGATAGTGCTTAAGGACCTTCGCGGCGATACCGAGACTCCGGACAGGGAGGACGATCTCCGTTACGAGGGCGGCATTCGCTCCTACGTTGAATATATACTCGAAAAGAGCAAAAAGGATCGCCTTAACAATGAAGTGATCTATCTTTCCGGTCAGGATAAGGATTCCACCGCCGAGATAGCGCTTTTATGGAGCACGGGTTACGATGCCAAGATACTCTCCTTTGCCAACACCATCCACACGGCGGACGGCGGCACCCACGAATCCGCATTCAAAACAAGTCTTGCCCGCGTTGTAAACAAATACGGCAGGGCGTTCAAGTTCTTAAAGGACAGCGATAACAACCTTAAGGGCGATGATATAAACGAAGGTCTTATCGCGGTTGTAAGCGTAAAGCTTACCGACGCGCAGTTTGAATCCCAGACCAAGGCGAAGCTCGGCAACACCTCGATAGGCACGCTGGTAAACAACATAGTTGCCGATAAGATGTATCACTATTTAGAGGATCATCCCGCCGAGGCAAAGATAATACTCGATAAATCGATCGCTTCTTCAAACGCCCGCGAGGCGGCGCAGAGAGCGCGCGATCTTCAGCGGAGCAAATCGGGCATAGGCGGCAAATCGAGAATGCCCGAAAAACTGACCGACTGCATATCGAACGACCCCACAAAGACCGAAATATTCATCGTGGAGGGCGATTCGGCAGGCGGCAGCGCGGTAGAGGGCAGAAACTCCACCTACCAGGCGATACTTCCCCTTTGGGGCAAGATGCTGAACGTTGAAAAGGCAAGGGTGGATAAGGTTTACGGCAACGATAAGCTGACCCCCGTTATAGTGGCGCTCGGCACAGGTATCGCCGAAAACTTCGATATAGAAAAACTGCGCTACGATAAGGTAGTCATTATGGCTGATGCCGACGTGGACGGTTCGCACATAAGAACGCTGCTGCTCACCTTCTTCTTCCGCTATATGCCGCAGCTTATAGAGACCGGTCATATCTATCTTGCCCAGCCGCCGCTTTACAGGGTATCAAAGGGCAAACAGCATTATGACGCGTTTACCGATGAGGAAAAGGCGGAGTATATAGAGAAACTCGGCGGCGCCGCCGACGTTCAGCGCTATAAAGGTCTTGGTGAAATGAACCCCGAACAGTTATGGGAAACGACGCTTGACCCCGAGACCCGCACGATGCTCCGCGTAACTATGGCGGACGCCGCGCTTGCGGACGAGACCTTTACGGTGCTTATGGGCGAAGAGGTAGAGCCGAGGCGTAAGTTCATTGAGGAAAACGCGATCTACGCCACCGACCTTGATATATAAGGGGTCCGCGGCGCGCAGGGGGGAACCCAATGGGGGAACTACCCCAGGGCGCACAAGCCGAATAAAAAACCCATGTGGATCAAACAATCTCCCCAAGCAACGCACCGACTGAATAAAAACCCATGTGGATCAAAGAATCTCCCAAACAGCGATCAGACTTAATTAGTAAATAAGGAGTAGAATCATAAAAATGGCTAAACAGGAAAACGTATATTGGCCCGAAAGCGAACAAACTAATATAGTTCCCGTTGAAATAACCGATGAGGTAAAGCAGAGTATGCTGCAGTATTCAATGTCGGTTCTGGTAGGGCGTGCCATACCCGACGTGCGCGACGGACTCAAACCGGTGCACCGCAGGATACTTTATACGATGTATGAAAAGGGGCTTACCCCCGATAAGGCATACCGCAAGTGCGCCGATACCGTGGGCGCCGTGCTCGGTCAGTATCACCCGCACGGTGACGCCAGCGTTTATGACGCAATGGTGCGTATGGCGCAGGACTTTTCGCTAAGGTATCCGCTTATCGACGGCCACGGAAACTTCGGTAATATCGACGGTTATCCCCCCGCGGCATACCGTTATACCGAGTCGAGGATGAACCGCCTTTCGCTGCATATGCTTGACGATATCGAAAAGGATACCGTTAATATGCTTCCTAACTACGACGACCGCTTAAAGGAGCCTGAGGTTCTGCCGGTAAGGTTCCCGCAGCTGCTCGTAAACGGTTCTTCGGGTATCGCCGTTGGTATGGCAACCGAGATACCGCCGCATAATTTAGGCGAGGTCATCGACGCGATGTGCTGTCTTATAGACAACCCCGAAGCCGATATGGCGGAGCTTTGCAACTTTATAAAGGGCCCCGATTTCCCGACCGGCGGCACCATTATGGGCAGAAGCGGCATACGCGCGGCTTACGCTACCGGCAGGGGCAGGATAGTTGTTCGCGGCAAGGCGGAGATAGAAGAGGCGGCAAACGGAAAATTCCGAATAGTCATAACCGAGCTTCCCTATAAAGTTCGCAAAAAAGACCTCGTAAAACACATATACGATCTTGCGAGCGATAAGAAAATAGAGGGCATTGACGACGTTGTGGACTACTCCTCAAAGCGCGACGGCGGCATAAGGATAGTGGTTGACATAAAACGCGATGCCAACGCCCAGGTAGTGCTTAACAAGCTCTATTCATATACCGCGCTTCAAACCACCTTCGGCGCGATACTGCTTGCTATCGTGGGCGGCAAGCCGCAGGTTCTTACCCTTAAGGAAATGCTTCAGAACAGCATTGATTTCCAGTGCGATATAATTCGCCGCAGAACGATCTTCGACCGCAACAAGGCGGCAGAGCGCGCCCATATTTTAGAGGGCCTCAAGGTTGCGCTCGATTATATCGATGAGGTAATAAAGATAATCAGAAACTCGAAGACCATACCCGAAAGTAAAGAGGCTTTGTCCGATAGATTCGGGCTTGACGACATCCAGACCACCGCGATCGTGCAGATGCCTCTCGGTCGTCTTGCCGGTATGGAAAAGCAGAAAATTTTAGACGAGCTCGACGAAAAGCACGCCTTTATAAAGGAATGCGACGAGATCCTCGCCGACCATTCAAGGATACTTGACATAGTTAAGACCGACGCGCTCAATCTCCGCGATAAATACGCCGATGCACGCCGCACCGAGATAAGCGACGTTGCCGGCGAGGTCGATATAGAAGACCTGATCCCGGAGGAGGAATGCGTTATAACAAAATCGACAGAGGGTTACATAAAACGCCTGCCCTCCGATACCTATAACGTTCAGCACCGCGGCGGCAGAGGCATTACGGGTATGACTACACGCGAAGAGGACAGCGTTGAGAATATGTTCGTTTGCTCTTCGCACGACCGGATAATGCTCTTCAGCAACTTAGGCAGGGTATACCGTATCAAGGCATACGAGATACCCGAAAGCTCGCGCACCGCGAAGGGTATGAACCTTATAAACGTTATACCCCTTATGCCCGAGGAAAAGATACGCATTATAATCCCGGTCACCGCCGAGGATGAGGACGAGCGGTATATCTGCATGATAACGAGGAAGGGCATAGTTAAGCGCACCCGCCTTTCCGACTTTAAGAACACGAGAAAGAGCGGCATTATCGCGATCTCTATCGATGAGGGCGACGAGCTGGCGCACGTTCGTATGACCGACGGCAGCGATAACCTGTTAGTGGCTACAAGGAACGGCAAGGCGATCAAATTCAACGAGACCCAGGTCCGCTCCATGGGCAGGACCGCCCGCGGCGTTCGCGCGCTTAATATGAGCGAGGGCGATTTCGTTGTTGATATGGCGCTCTGCAAGGAGGATACGCGGATACTTACCGTTACCGAGACCGGTTACGGCAGAATAAGCCCGATTGCCCACTACAGACTGCAATCCCGCGGCGGCAAGGGCCTTATAAACTACCGCACCGATAAATACGGCAAGGTGGCGGCGGTGCTTCCTGTTGAAGACAACGAGGATATTATAATGATAGCCTCAAACGGCATAATCATCCGTATCTACGCCGGCGATATTTCGGAATTCGCGCGTCCCGCCAAGGGCGTTCGGGTAATGCGGGTAGCCGAGGGCGAGCGCATACTCTCGGTAGCCAAGGCTGAGCACGACGCGGCCGAGGTAAACGATGCGCCCGAGGCGGCGGAAGCCGATGCCGGCGACGTTGGCGAAAAAGAGCCCGAGGAAGCCCCGGATGAAGAAATAACCGTGACCGAAGAGGAAGAATAATGGATCAGGAAACCTGCAATCCCGCCGAACAGGCGGAGTTTCTCGAAAAGAAAGAAAGAAAAAAGCAAAAAAAGCAGGTCTCCCGCCTCGGCTGGACGGTGTTTTTCCCCTGCGCGGTATTCTTTCTTGTAACTCAGTTTTTGGCGGAAATACTGTTTTTCGTTACCGATAATCTCGGTCTGCCGCGCAATGAGGTTTCAAAGACTTTTTCGGACGCCGCGGCGAAGGATATCCTGCAAATAGGGCTGTCCCTTACGCTTCTTACCGTTCCTTTCCTGCTTGCATACCTCGTTTCGGGCAACCGGCTTTCACAGCTTGAAGGGTTCAAAAGACCCGAAAAGGGAACGGTTTTGCCCCACCTGTTTTTCGGGCTCGGCTTTTGCGCCTTTGCCAATATCGCGGTTTATTCCGCCGAGCAGGTGTTTAAAAGGTTCGGCTACACGCCGCCCTCCTCAAAGTCGGCTCTGCCGCAGGGCGTTTTCGGCTTTATGATAGCCGTTATATCCTCGGTGCTTATACCCGCGCTTGTTGAGGAATTTGCCTTTCGCGGTATAATAATCGGGATACTTAAGCCGTTCGGCGAGGTCTTCGCGATACTCGGCTCGGCGGCGGCGTTCGGTCTGCTCCACGGCAATTTTGAGCAGATACCGTTTGCCTTTCTTGTTGGCCTTGTGCTCGGATATATAAGGATAAAAAGCGGTTCTATCGCGGTTTGTATGGCGGTCCACGGTATCAACAACCTTATTTCGGTGGTGCTTTCCTATCTTAAAACCGCGCCCGCCTGGGCGGTAAACACCGCTTACGCCACCTATATCATACTCGTTCTTATCGCGGCGGTAGCGGGGCTGGCGCTCATAAAGGGCAAAGAGCCCTTTGCGTTTGACCCGCCAAAGCGCAAGATCACCCCTAAAGAGACCTACGTGGGATTTTTCCTATCGCCCGGTATGATAATACTGTTTTTGCTCTTCTTATACCGGTCGCTTACCTATCTGAAATTATAAATTTTGATATATCAAAAGGAGAATCATTATGTTAAGACTTTCTGATTTCGGAATCACTCCGGAGAAAATCACGGTATTGACCGTAGGCGGCGTTATTTTCTGCTTCATCACCGCCGCGGTAGCGGTGCTTATTGCCTGCCTGTTCGGTATCGGTCTTTACCGCAAAGCCGAATCGCGCGGGGAAAAGAAGCCGTTTTTTGCCTTTTTGCCGGTCCTTCGCTACTATACGCTCGGCAGAATGTGCCCCGGAAGCGAAAAGATCAAAAAGATATCCGCCTGCCTGCTGCCCTCGCTTGTTATAGCGGCGTTTTGCAGCGCGGTGATATGCGGCGCGATCATGTTCAAGGCGTCCGCCGCCCTGATATTCGCCGCCGAGGAGACCTCGGGCGCGATCAAGCTTTCCTCGCTTGTTTATTTTCCCTATAATTACGCTATCGCCGCCGCAATAATAACCGATATACTTGCGTTAGCGGTAAGGATACTCGGCGGTATCTGCGTTTACGGCGCCTTTAAGGAAACCGGCAAAAAGCAGCTTGCTTACGGCATACTCTCCTTCCTTATCACACCCCTTGCCGCGGTCCTGCTTTACGTTACCACCAAGCCGGCAAAAGCCGAAGGAAAAGCTGAAGAAAAAGTCGAAGAAACAGCGGAACAGGAATAATGGAAAGCCGTTTTATGGCGCGCGCGATAGAGCTTGCGCGTGAAGCGGCTGCCGAGGGCGAAGTGCCGGTCGGCGCCGTTATAGTAAAAAACGGAGTTATAATAGCCGAGGGTAAAAACCGCCGGGAAAAAGACCGGCGGGCGATAGCCCACGCCGAGACCGAGGCGATAGAAGCGGCGAATAAGGCAACGGGCGACTGGCGCCTTGACGGCGCGACCATTTACGTAACGCTCGAGCCCTGCCTTATGTGCGCCGGGGCGATAGCCGCGGCAAGGATAAGCGAGATAGTCTTCGGCGCGGACGATCCCGAGCGCGGGTTCGTCTTAAGCCGCGCCGATATTTGCGCGCTTACCGGCGCCGATATTTCGGTTTTCGGCGGCATAAAAGAGGATGAATGTAAAAAACTCCTTGACGAATTCTTTTTAAACCGCAGAAAATAAGATATACAAACAGCACACCGCGGCGATTCGCCGCGGTGTTTTTTTATCATATATTAAAGCTTAAACGAATATCAATATAGAGAGGTGAGAGCCGTGCCCGAAGAGGAGATGCCGCGGGAAAGCGCGGAGGAAACAAAAGAAGAAAAGCCGGAGAAAAACACCTTTTTTGCCGTGGCGGCGGCGGAATGTGTGCTGGCGGCGGGCGTGATAATCGCGGTGCTGATACTGAAATTCTTTTTTTGCGGGACCTTTTACGCGGCGCGGCAGTGGTATAGGGAAAACGCCGCCGTGGATACCGACCCGGGCGAAATAATAAACGGAGCGGAAAATGAAGTTCAAACTGTTTAAGACCGAAGTGACGGTGACCTTTTTATTTGCCGCTACACTTTCTTTAATGATAGCCACCGACCGGACGGGGCTTATATTGCCTACGCTTTTTGCGGTTTTTATCCACGAGGCGGGGCATCTTTTCGCGATGTGGGCGGCGGACTGCGCCCCGAAGCGGATACGCCTTATCCCGGCGGCGGTCGAGATAACCGAAGATTACGGGCGCTCAAAGGGCGCGGGAGTATGGATAGTCCTCTGCGGCCCGCTCGCAAATTTAGCCGTTTCGGCGGCGCTTTTTGTAAACTACTATTTAAGCGGGGCGGAGATATCCTTAAAAGTCGCGCTTTTAAACCTGGTGCTGGCGCTTTTTAATCTTTTGCCGGTATCCGGGCTTGACGGCGGCAGACTTCTTTGTGCAGCGCTGTGCCGCAAAAAGGATCTTTATTCGGCGGAGAGAACGGTCCGGCTCGTAACGGCGGCGGTGGCGGCGCTCATTTTCTTTTGCGGAGTTTTTTTGATTATCAGCGGCAACGCGAACCCTTCGGTGCTTATAGTGGCGCTATACCTTGCGGTATGCGCGCTTATTAAAAGATAACAGATGAATAGAGAACGGACTGCGGCGGGATTTTCCCGCCGTGATTTTTATATTGCGGCACAGCCGCAAATCAGACGGCAGATAACAGATATCAGATTTCAGACATAATGTGCCTGCGGCGCAATATAAAAACGGGACGATGTGGGCATCGTCCCCTACGAATTCAGATAGCAGATGGCAGATATCAGATTTCAGACATAATGTGCCTGCGGCGCATATAAATACGGGCGATTGATATGTATAGTGTAATAAGATAGTATACAGGTTGTGCAAGGACATAGTATACAGATTTATGGTAGAATAAAGGCAAATAGAATACTGAAAAAAGGAAGTGTTTTAGATGCCATGGGGGAATAAATCTGTGGAAGAATTAAGAAAAGAATTTGTAATTGCAGCAGAGACCAGCAGCAATTTCAGTGCCTTGTGCCGCGAGTTTAATATCACAC
>JAFZIK010000050.1 GCA_017554405.1 Clostridia bacterium
CTTGTATTTCGACAGACACATCGCAGATTCTAATCTGCTTGCCCTTACGGTATAACACTTGCATAATTGACAAAAAACCGGCGGTTTGTTATAGTATAAACAGTATGTTTATGAAGTATAACGGAGGGATAACAATATGTATAAGGCGGCAGGCAACCGTTATCAAGGTATGATTTACAACCGCTCGGGGAAAAGCGGGTTAAAGCTTCCCGCGGTCTCGCTGGGACTTTGGCATAATTTCGGCGATACGGCGAATTTTGATAATATGAAAAATATGTGTTTTACGGCGTTTGATAACGGTATTACACAGTTTGATATTGCGAACAATTACGGCCCCGCGCCGGGCAGCGCCGAAAAGAACTTCGGGCGCATTCTTAAAGAAAGCTTTATGCCTTACCGCGATGAAATGATCATAACCACCAAAGCGGGATATGATATGTGGCAAGGCCCTTACGGCGATTTCGGAAGCAGAAAATACTTGTTGGCGAGCCTTGACCAGAGCTTAAAGCGTTTGGGACTTGACTATGTTGATATTTTTTATCATCACCGTATGGATCCCGAAACACCGCTTGAAGAAACCATGGGCGCGTTGGCACAGGCAGTGCTTGCCGGCAAGGCGCTTTACGCGGGACTTTCAAATTACGACGGGGCCACGCTCGAAAAAGCAACGGCTATACTTTCCGACTTAAAGGTGCCTTTTGTTATAAATCAGAACTGTTATAACATCTTTGACCGTACTATTGAACGCAACGGCTTAAAGGAAAAATCAAACGAACTCGGAAAGGGAATAATCGCGTTTTGCCCGCTGGCGCAAGGGCTTCTTACCAACCGCTATTTACACGGAGTGCCAGATGACAGCCGGGTAAAAACCGACGGTCGGTTCTTAAAGGAAACCTCTATCACCGCCGAAAGACTTGAGCAAATAAGGCAGTTGAATTTATTGGCTCAAGAGAGAGGGCAGTCGTTAGCACAGATGGCGCTCTCGTGGATTTTACGCGACGGTAAGGTGACAAGCGTTTTAATAGGCGCTTCAAAACCGGAACAGATTTTGGATAATATCGGCGCACTTAAAAACGTCACATTTACCGACGGTGAACTGAAAAGGATAGATGAGATAGCGCTAAAATAAAGACGTTTATCATTTTATATTTGTATTCGGAGGTATTATGGCTTTATTCGACCGGCTTTTTTCAAAGGGGAAAAAGGATAAAAAAATTGATTCTTTTGAGAAAATCACGCTTAACTTGAGCGGTATGCGGTACATGACCGAATTTGAGCTGCTGATGAAGGACGGCAAAGCCGAGGTTTCGCAGTACGGCTTCAAATTCGTACCGGGTAAGGATCAGCGCGTGCTTCAAAAGCGCGTTACCTGTGACGCTCAAACGGCGCTGGAGCTTTTGAACGGATGTAACGTTCTTTCCTGGGACGGGTTTTACGGCGCTCATCCGAGAGGCGTGAAGGACGGAACGATGTTCACGCTTAAGGCGACGGTAAACGAGGGCAAAAGCATATATGCCAGCGGCTCGCAGAACTTTCCGCGAAACTTCGATGAGTTTACCGACGGACTGCATAAAATTTTAAGTGATGAAGGGAAGTAAGATACCGACGGCTCTTTCGCTGTTATAACTGCTTCGGCTACCGATTAACAAATAGTCCCCGCGCAGACTGTGTTTACAGCCCGTGCGGGGATTTTGTTATCTTTTCAAATATACCTTCGGGTTTTCGCCCGTGTTGTTTTTGAAGAACTGTGAAAAGTATGAGGATGAGGAAAAGCCGAGTGAAAAAGCGGTTTCGGTGATGTTTTTGCCGCTTTCGAGCATATTTTTTGCCGCCTCGATTCTCAGCTCGTTATAGTATTTTTTTATACCCTTTCCGGCGTGGCGGCTAAACGCCTTTTTAAGGGTCGTCTGACAAACGCCGCAAAGCTTTGCAATTTCGGGTACGGTAAGTTCACTGCTTAAATTTGAATTCATGGCATTGAACGCCCGGCGGAAAACCTGCGCCGAAAAATCTTCCGAGAGCTGAAGATTATGAGAGTTTTCAACGCTCAGCAGTATCAGCGATTCGAGTAACGGAATTGCGGCGGCGCCGTCTTTCGGCTTGCCGGCTTCATCCTGCTTTGCCGCGATATCGGCAAGACCGTTTTTAGGACTGCTCCCTTTTTGAGCTTCGTTCATAAAGAGTTTTACAGTCGCCAATTCATCCTGGCCCAAATGGCGAAAAACGATGTTGTTTTTGATGAAAGTATTATTACTAAGCCCGAAGTGAACGGCGATAAACCGTGTGCCGTCTTCCAGCGCGCGGTTATTGTGCGTCATATCCGCCGGCCAGAAAATCATATCGCCTTTTGTAAGCTTTATTACGTTGTTTTGAATGGTAACTTCAAGCTCGCCGCTTAGCACAACGTTTGCTTCAAAGTTGTTATGATTATGTCCTTCAAAAATATGGTCGCGGTTTACATTAAACAAATAGTAAAATGAAATGTACGTTACTCTCATATTTTCACCGCCCAAATAATCAATTTTTTCCAAAAAAAGGAAATGATTTTGTGGTTTTTTTATATTATAGTCTAAACTTGGCGCAAGGTCAACTGAAATTAAACGCTTTTATCCGAATTGTTTTTCGTATACTAAAATCTAAAAAACTAACACCCGATTTATAAATACATTTTAACCGTTTTGTGATATTATATAATAAACAATACTGTACGCGGAGGTATAAGTATGAAATCAAGGAGATTTTTGTCGGCGATAATGTCGGCGGTCATGGTATTCACCATGTTCGCGGTGTTGGCAACGGTTGTAACCGTTGCGGCACCTATTACCGCATTGGCGGATCCTTCCGCCACGGCGACGACCACGGCTATCTACGTAGGACCTTCTACAAGATATTCCAATAGCGTTCCGTCAGGTATATTCCTGCCGCTCGTGCGCACCGGCACGTATTCTGACGGTACTATAGCGCAGATTACCGCTAAGGTAAAAATGCTGAACGGCACAAAGCCGTACGTTCAGATGGCGCGTGCCGTATCCGCCACCAGCGGTAATGCCGGAATGATAAGCATTTATCAGGCAAGCGGTATTTCGAGCAACTGGAACGGTAACGACGCATCGACCGTAAGTAACGGAACCTTTACCTGTTCCGTTAAATTCAAAGATATTCCGGGCGCTTCCAACTGTTTCTATTCCGATACCTGGAACGGCTCAACGCAGACCCGCAGAAGCGATATTCCCGGCCGCAGCGATCCTATCTGGGGCGGCATATACATAGGCAACGGCGTTATAAACGATGACAGCAGTATGACCTCGGACAGCGATTTATCGATGGAATTTATAATCACCGATATAAGCGTTAAGATAACCACCCTTTCGGGCGGCTCCGGCGGCGCGGTAGGCGAC
>JAFZIK010000051.1 GCA_017554405.1 Clostridia bacterium
AACGCCGCCGCCGAAGGAAGTGATGTTATGCGCGTCACTGCCCGCGGTCATTCTGAGATTATGGGCTTCGGCGTACTCGCGCGCCAAACGGTTACTTTCAGCCGAAACACCGGCGTTATAAACCTCTATCGCATCAGCATAACGCATATCCGGATAGTCGGAGCGGTTTGCATCGGCAGTATTATCAAACGGATGAGCAAATACTATAATTCCGCCGTTTGAATGAACAAAATTGTAAATCTGTGCGAGCGTCATATCCGGGTAATTCGGTACGGTATCCCATAAGTCGGGGCTTATTCCGTAAATCAAGAGGTGATGCTCATCGTCGTAATTATCCTCAATGCCGAATAATACGTCCATATCCTGTGACGCGGCTTCGGCTTTAAGCGCCAGGTAATCCTGCCTGTAAGCGTCCACAAAGTCCGTCCAGCTAAGCGAGCGGTCAATAGCGGTATTACCGCGATAGAAGTGGTTTGTTATAACAAATCCGGCAAAGCCCTCTCTTTTCGCCTTGTCAATATAACTCGAACCTGCCGACTGACCGCACTTGCTTACTTCCTTATCGTGCATATGTATTTCATATTTATATCTTTGATTTACCGTTCTTAAAGCAGGTGCGTCAAAATACCCGAGCTTTTTACCCTGCAGATAGAGGTGATGCGCTAAAAGGTCATATCCTTTATCGTTTAAGTGAACTTCATTTTCGTCCGCAACGCGCCTGAATGAAAGAGGCAGTCTGCTCTGACTTATCATACTCTCATCATCCGCAGTTTTGGTAATACCTTCGTATTCAAACGCCTCATCAGTTGACGCAATTGCCTTGAAATTAACGCAATGGTCACCGAAGGCGTTTAAGAACGGAGTTGCTGAAACACCGCCGAAATACGGAATAATTATTAGGAAGTTGTTTGAACCGTGTTTATCTACCATTGCCTTGTATTTTGCCACAAGAAGGTCGGTGGACTTATTGCTGTCGTTAGCGCCGACAAGGTATATTTCGCAGGTATCCTGACTTGTTGTGTTTTGGAATACCGTTTTTGTGCCTGCGGGTATCGTTATCGCGCTTGAAGTGCTGCCGACACGCGTTAATTTCACCGTATATGAGCGCGGGCTCCATACGAAATCGGAAAGCGAAATCGTATATTCTTTTCCGTCTATCACCACATTATTAAGCGGGTTTTCGTTACCGAGCGCTCCCGTAAGTCCGATATTATCACCGTTCGGACTTACAAAGCCGTTATTATCCTGGTCGCCTATCGTTATGGTGGCTGTGCCCGCCGGGAAGGTCATGGTGCTTGCGGTTTTAAGTGAAAACGCACCCTGACGCGCCATAATGGTTACGGAGGTTTCGCCCGCGTCGCCGGAATTCAGAACGGTATATCCGCTGCCTATCATAGACTGAAGTCTTCCGGGATACGCCTCTGCCGCCGTATAACTCATACCCTGCGTGATACTGTCGCCGTAGCAGACAACCTTGTTAAATGAATCATAAATGCCGCCGTTTGTCTGCTCGTTCTCGACGGCGAACGCGTCAATGCTGCCAACGGCATTCTTTTTAAACCTTATAAGGTCGGCTACGTCGCTACCGTTATCATTGTTAATATCATAGAATCGGCTCTCTGTATCCGCGCAGGGGTTATATCCCGTGCCGGCGCCAAGTAGTGCCTTACGCATATACTCAATTGATTGTGTCTTATTGTAATTGTCAAATCTATGTCCGTTGGTTTTGACTACGCGTGAATAACAACCTACGTTTTCGTTTACGTAATTAAGATTACCTACCCAGGAAATGCCGACGTTTCTTTTTTGAGATTCAACGTTTGAATCGTCAGTTGAAAGCGTGAACGTGCTGGTATCGCCTACGTCACTCAAGCCGTAATAACCGTCTTGTAGCACAGGGTTGAGGTTATATACGAGGTTTGCGCCGGTGATATTATCGTTTTCATCTAAACAATACATCCGTATATTGCCTATACAAAACGCCTTATCGTAGGAGTTGCCGTTTAATGCAAAGCGTATATTGCCGTTCGGACAGTTATCGCTGTTATACGGATCGGCGTTTGCACCTACGGTTATATCGTAAACCGCTTCAAACCTGTTCGCACTCTTATTTCTTACCTTTTCGGCGGTAATCGAATTATCCTTAGATATTATATACACGTTAACCGTATCGCCGGCGTCACAGGAATAATCGTACATAAGGCGATACTTCCTGTTAGACGAGAACTGGAAGTTAAACTGCGGTTTATACATATCGCCGCCCTTGAATTCGTATGCCTTATCAAGGTTCATATTCGGGTCATCCGTAAAGAAACCCTCGGGCACGTCCATAATTTCGACCCTTGAATAGGTCATAATCTTATTTTGATCCCAGCCGCTGAATACGTTATTAGCTGTAGCCGAAGTAACTCTGCCGGTATCACCTCTGTGGAAATCACCGTTATAGAAATAGTTGGCTTTGCCGAGCGTGCCGCCGGTTACTTTGCGGAGAGTTAAATTTGCAAAGTAAACCGTGCCGTTTCTCTTTTGCGGCCAGTTTTGCCCTATGTAGATTTTAAAATTATTTGTCCCTTCCGTTGCGCTCGAAGATATAGTAAACCTTACCGAATAATGAGTTCCGGTATCGGTTCTCGATATTGTGTTTGAGTTATTTAAGCTCTCGGTATCAGCACTTGAAACCGCGGCGCTTACCGCTTTTCTGGCACTGACACCGCCGTTTGCCCGATAGTCCATATCAAACTGATAAGTTTCGCCGGGTGTAAGCGCGAGTTCATAAGACATCGCGTTCATACTGTCGCCAAATCCGCCGAGTTTAAGCATTCTGGGATCGGGATTGTATTCATCAAATATAATATACCCTTTAGCCCAGTTAAGCGTTGTCCATTTGTTTGCCTCAGCGGTTGTCCTTGTTTTGCCTTTGGCAAAGACAACATTATTGCTCTTAAAGGTGGATATAAGGCTGCTTCCCACAGTCGAGCCGCCCTCTACTTTATAAAGCTTGGCGTTCTCATAATATGTATCCAGATTATCGCCCTTGCCAAAGTTACCTATCATCAGAAGGAAGCTGTCTTTGGCGTTATAGAGCGTGAATTCAACCGTACGCTTATTGTCTACAAGGGTATCAGTTTCTTTTGTCACCGATGTGGTATAACCGTCATTTACCCACAAGTTCACATAGGAGGTCACGCCGCCTACGGCATATTCGTCAACAGTAAACCTGTACGTTCCGGCGGCGATTTCCCCGCCTTTGTACACTAAAACGTGATAGTTATCATATCCTATCGGGA
>JAFZIK010000052.1 GCA_017554405.1 Clostridia bacterium
CGGCACAGTTTTACCGAACAAAATATCACAGGCGGCGTTTGCGGTCTCACTGCCGCAGTGCCAAGCATAAAGAATAGCGTCAAGGTCGCTTTCAATATCTCCGAGTGCCATCGGTCTTGCACTGAATATGACCGCAACAGTCTTTTTGCCTAAAGCGCGCATCTTCTTTATAAGCTCACGTTGCGCGGGATCGAGCGAAATATCCGATACCGAATGATTTTCACCGGTCGTCAAATAGCTTTCGCCAAGCGCCAATATGACCGTATCGATACCGTTATACTCAAAAGCATTATCAGAATCTTCAATTATTCTAACGTTACCGGAAGCCGCGCAAAGCGCTTCGGCAAATGACGTTGTGTTTGCGGCGTCACCGTCAAGCGTCCAGGTGCCAAGCAGCGACCTGCGCTCGTTTATAAAAGGACCGGTAAGCGCAACGGTTGCATCACGCCCCAGCGGCAGAACACCGCTGTTTTTAAGTAATACCATACTCTCTGAAGCCAAATCGCGCGCATCAGAAAGATGCCGGGCAGAGTCATATTCGATCATGTCGCCGTAAGGTCTGTCAAATAGACCCATTGCAAGCTTAACGCAAAGAATGTTGCGAACCGCAGAATCAATGGTTTGAACCGAAACTTCACCGGCATTTACCAGGTCCTCAAGGTTATCGATATAGCAATTATCGCACATGTTAAGGTCAAGCCCGGCGTTAATAGCTTTTTTGGCACTATCGCGGCGATCGACGGCATAGCCCTGCTTTTCAAGCTGACTTACCGCGCCCCAGTCCGATACAACAAAACCGTCAAAGCCGAGTTTGCCCCTTAAAATATCGGTAAGATATTTTTTACTGCCGGTCACCGGTATACCGTTTATATCGTTAAAGGAAGACATAAAGGTGCCGACACCCGCGTCAACAGCCGCACGGAACGCAGGCAGTATATAATTATAAAGCGTTATATCCGATATTTCGGTGCGCGCGTAATCGCGACCGCCCTCACTCGCGCCGTAGCCGAGATAATGCTTTGCGCAGGCAACGATACTATCGCTCCGGTTAAGCGAATCGCCCTGAAAACCGCGAACGATAGCTTTTGCCATACGCGCGCCTAAATACGGGTCCTCGCCGGGACCTTCTACCATTCTGCCCCAGCGCGGGTCGTGGCACAAATCAAGCATAGGCGAAAAGGTCCAGCGTATACCGTCCGCAAGCGCCTCAACAGCAATATTTCTGTAGCACTCGGTAACAAGTTCATCATTAAACGAAGCGGCGGATGCCAGCGGAAGCGGATAGACCGTTCTGTGACCGTGGATAACGTCCCTGCCGTATATCATGGGAATACCAAGGCGGCTCTCGTTAACCGCGATACGCTGGAGTTCGGTATAAAGCTCACGGTTAACGTGCCCCTGTGGATCGTTACCCGCCGTTGCAGAGGAGCAAGGATAATGGAACCTACGCCGCCATTTCTAATAAGCTCGCGCAGTTTATCCATATTGCCGGTGTATGGCGTTATCGTGATCTGGTTAAGCTGACCGATTTTTTCTTTAAGGGTCATTTTTTCAATAATGCCGTTTGCGGTTTGAGAAAATTCTTTAAACATAATATTATCTCTGCACTCTACCGGAGCCGTCGCCGCCGGCGAGCTTTTCTACTTCCTTTACTCCTACTCTGTTAAAATCGCCCTCGATTGAATGCTTAAGAGCCGAAGCCGCAACGGCGAACTCTATTGCGTCCCTGCCGCTCTTCCCCATAAGCAAGGAATATATAAGCCCCGCGCCGAAGCTATCGCCGCCGCCTACGCGGTCAACGATATGCAGGTGATACTCTTTTGAAAAGTAATAATCATTACCGTCATAAAGCATTGCCGCCCAGTCGTTATCGCTGGCGCTTATCGAAGAACGAAGCGTAATGGCAACTTTAGAAAAACCGAACCTATCGGCAAGTTGCTTTGCAACACTCTTATAGCCGTCTTTATTAAGTTTGCCGCCGGTAATATCGGTGTTTTCCGCCTCGATACCGAATACGTCCTTCGCATCCTCTTCGTTGGCGATACAAACGTCAACGTATTTGCAAAGCTCGCTCATAGCGGTATTTGCCTGCGCCCGCGTCCAGAGTTTGCCGCGGTAATTGAGATCGCAGGAGATCTTTACGCCGTTTTCTTTGGCTTTAATGCAAGCGATTTTGCATATCTCAACAAGATTGGGACCAAGCGCCGGAGTAATACCCGTAAAATGGAACCAGTCGGCACCTTCAAAGATTGCATCCCAATCGAAATCGGCGGGTGTTGCCTGCTGGATAGCGGAATATTTGCGATCGTAAATGCAAACAGATCCGCGCTGCGATGCGCCTTTTTCAAGATAGTAAATACCTACGCGCTCGCCGCCTCTCGTTATTTTACTTGTATCCACGCCGAAATAGCGAAGACTGTTTACCGCCGCCTGACCTATCGCATGGTCGGGAAGTTTTGTTACGTAAACGCTATGCAAGCCGAAGTTTGCAAGACTTACCGCAACGTTGGCTTCGCCGCCGCCGAAGGTCGCCTGCATCTGATCATCCTGAAAAAATCTGTAATATCCGTTAGGTGCTAACCTTAACATTATTTCACCAAAAGTTACAACTTTGCCCATAGCTTTTACTCCTCGATAATAATTGTTTTTCCCGCCGGAATCAGTAGGTTTTTACAGTTGGCAAGAGTATAAATATCAGTTGCCGTAGGGTTGTGAACGATTCCGCCTTTAAGCGAAAAATCAAGTCTTTTATATTGGTTTACATAATCAAAAATTTCACCGTTGGTCGCATACCATACCGAATCGTTGCCGGCAAGTTTTTTACATAAGTCTTCCAAACGGTCGAAATTGTTTTCAAATTCGTAAGAATGCCCCCAGATATAAAAGACCTTCGGTGTATTACGCCAAGGACGCTCCAAATCGTCTTCCTCAAAGAATTTTTCAATTAAATCGTAAATTTTTTCGTCGCCGTGATGACACGTGGGATTCCACTTGAGAAAATCTTTAGGCAGGGAAAAATCATAAGACGGCGAAACAACACGAGCATAGTTTATACCGCAAGTCTTTGCAATATCCGGAATACTTTCGTGAGCCAAACCGAAAGGATATGCCATACCCTTTACAATGTTACCGGTTATGCTTTCCAAAAGCTCTCTATCTATAATTATTTGCAGAGCCACACCACCGGAAGTAATGCTCTGAAGATGTGGATGAGTGAAGGTATGAACGGCAACCTCATGGCCTTTATACAAAGAGTTGATTTCCGCTTTTGTAACGTAATTGCTCCTGTCAAGCAGATTTGAATTGAGATTAAACGTGCATTTTACGCCGTATTTATTAAGAATTTGAACCATTTCACGGTCAAAAGCCTTTCCGTCATCATAACTTAACGTAACGGCTCTGGTTTTGAAACCCGGAAAACGCATATAAAATTCTACCATAATCAGCTAAATTTCTCCTTTTCAAGAGCTTCTTTCACAAAGAAGCTGCCGCCGATCGCCGCAATCTTATCAAAAGCCAGAAACTCATCAATATTGCTGCGGTCAACGCCGCCGGTGGGTATGAACTTAACCTGAGGAAACGGCGCCGAAAGGGCTTTAAGCGCCTTTAAGCCGCCGTATACGTTTGCAGGGAAAAACTTAACGGTAGTTATACCGAGGTCGAGCGCCTGCATTATTTCGGTGGGTGTAACGCATCCGGGATAATACGGAACGTTTTTCTCCTTGCATATTTTCGCAACCTCAACCGAAAGACCAGGCGACACGATAAACCGCGCGCCTGCGGCAAGCGCCGCGTTACATTGCTCGGCATTTATAACAGTTCCAGCGCCGATATTCATATCCGGATAATTCTTAACGGCATATTCGATCGCCTCTTTCGCGCAAGCCGTGCGGAAGGTGATCTCGGCACAGTTTATGCCGCTGTTTTTTAGCGCGGTCAAAATCTTATCGGTTTCATTCAATTCTTTTATAACCACTACGGGTATGAGTTTATCCATAACGATACCTCCGGTCAAAAGCTATATTTCCGCCCCGTTTTTTAGAACTTTGATTATTTTGTAATCATTATCGGCTATTACAAGATCGGCATTTAATCCGACCTTAACAGCGCCTATATTATCAGCATTTATATGCTTTGCAGGCGTGGTGGAGAGCATTTTTGCCGCTGTGACAATATCTATGCCGTAATCGCCGCACAAAACGCGCAAGCAACGGTCCATAGTTGCAATACTGCCCGCAAAAGAAGACATATCAACGAGCTTTGCAACGTCATCGTCAACAATAACGTCGGTCCCGTTTTTAAGACTGCCGAGTTTTCCGCTTTGCATATCGGTCCCGGCGATCCGCATACCGTCGGTAATAGCCGAAACCTTATCGGCGCCCTTGATCATAAGCGCAAGACGAACGATATCGCGCGGTATATGTCTGCCGTCGCAAATAAGTTCGACCGTAACACCCGGATTAAGATAGACCGCTTCAACAAGTCCGGCGCGCGGCTTTTGACCGACCTTATGATAAGATGTTACCGCATTATAAAAATGCGTGACGTGTTTGAATCCGCTGTCAATACCCTTTTGCGCTTCAAACGAATCAGCGTTTGAATGCGCCATAGCGGGAACGATACCGAGTTCATTCATAAGGGCGGCGAATCGATCGCTGCCTTCAAGCTCCGGCGCGGCGTCCCAACGGAGTATCGACCCGTTTGAAGCCTTTAGCAAACGCCCGATCTCATCAAAGTCGGGAAGGCGCAAAACACCCCTCGGCTGTGCGCCGCCGCTTTTGGCGGTCGCACCCGAAAAGTATGGCCCTTCAAGATGAACACCGGGCGTAATATCGGCATATTTACTTGTATTTTTGAACTCGTTAAAGCAATTAAGAAAATCGGTAAGATCCTGCTCGGTAGCCGACATCGCAGTAGGAACAAGTGTTGTTGTTCCATGGCTCAAATGTGCTCTGACCGCCGTTTCAAAAGCTTCGCAGGTGGCGTCCATAAAATCGGCGCCGCCGCCGCCGTGAACGTGCACGTCAACAAATCCGGGCAACACATATTGACCCTTGGCGTCAATAGTATAGTCGCCGACAAGATCTTTGCCGATAGATTTGATTTTACCGGACTCGATCAGAATATCGGAATTATCCAGGACGCGATCCGGTAAAACCAAATTACCGTTTTTAATAATGATACTTTTCATCACTTGTTATATACCCTTATTTCGGGGATCGGGCACTTGGTCGCCTCGGTCAAGGTGTAAATAGTAGCATCCTTATGATTTCTGAACAGCGAGCAAGGAACCCTGCAGGTGATATCGCCGTGCAAAATCTTTCTGAGCGCTCCGGCGTTCCAATCGCGCGGCATGATCATAATGATCTTCTTTGCGCGCATGATTTCCTTAAAACCTACCGTTATGCAATACTCGGGTATCGCGTCAAGGTTTGCGCCGCAGTTCATATATGCGTTAATTGTTTTGGTTTCGCGTGTGATCTTCAGAACGCGGGTCGGTCTGTTTGCAAACTCTTCGTTAGTGCAAATCTCATCCGGCTCGGGCGGTTCGTTAAAGGCATAGTGGCCGTTGATACCAACGCCGCCGAACACCATATCAAGCTTGCCGTATTTATCGATTATCTCCATAACCTTTTCGGGATGCTCAGGATCGGGGAAATACCTGTTCTCGGGCAGAACGTTAAGTTCATCGTCAACCTGGGAATAGAATATTCTGTCCATACCGCCGCGGAAAGAAAGCGGATCAGTTTTATCAAGATAGGTTTTATCCGGCTTTAAGTATTCATCCATATTGATAAATACGCAATTTTTGAGGGAAACTCTATACTTGTTAACAAGATAAGAGAGGCGGAAATACGGGCCGAGAGGTCCGTAAGGCACTACCATAACGGTAGGTTCACCCTTGCGATTGTTTTCCTCGATCGTTTCAAGGACCTTTATCGCAACCTTCCAATAGATATCGACCTCGGTTTGCGATACGTCAAGCTTAATGCTTGAACCCTTTCCGAGTTCCTCGGGCGGAATTAAATTGTAATCCATAATAATGTCTCCTTTACATTATAGATTTTTAGTTATTTCTTCATTGAGCTTCTGCCTGAAAGCAAAAAGCTCAGTATTTGTTGGTGAATAGTGATAGTCAACGTTGCCGACCGTATTTTCAATAAACGCCAGCACGCCTTCCCTGCCGACTTTAGTTTCAAGCAACTGCAAAGCGCGGTAATCACAAAAGCCCTCGTAAAGGACCTTCATACGAAGCGACGGGATAGCAGTTCTATCCAACCCGGGATAAACAACGTATGAAGTGCCGGCAAGCTTATTGTAACCGCAGGGGTTTTTGGCGGGATCAAACAGACCCTGGCTTAAGATATCGTAATAATAATTGTATCCCCAGTGCAAAAATCCTTTCGCGCCGCCGACATACATCTGCAGCCCTAAAACCCTGTTTCGCGCGGACGGCGTTGGAATTATACGGTTTGAGCAAGAGCGCGTAAGCTGACCGCCGGTATAATAGACCCAATAATTATCGGCATTTGCAACGAATTTCTCAATATCAGGCGAATCAACGAGAACTATGGGTATTTTAACACTGCCGTTTTCATAATACTCATAATGCGAAAGCGCGTCGCCCGACTTAAAATCTTTTATCTTATCGCCGACCAAGCTTTGCGCGTTTTTGTAAAACTCGGCATATTCCTCGTTCGGTTCATCCGAAATATGGAAAAATATATTATTCTCGATATTCATTTCCTTCATAAAGTCTTTAAAAGCAGAAATGTATTTATCAAGAAAAACCGCGTAATCGCCGGACGTGGCATCGGTATCCCAACCGAAAATGCGTTTATACTCACCGTCAACGGTAGCCATGATCTTCGGCGCGTGTTTGGCGCCCCACTGGGTAAAGAAATGGCTATGCTCAAAGTTATAAATACCGCACTCACGGCAGATACTTATAAACCTTTTCATCAGCGAAAAGTCGAACTCGTATTCATCACCCGAACGTGTTACCGAAACGAGCTGAACAGTCATACGCTCGCCGCCCACCGGGGTATCAAGCGCCGGCGTAAAAGCGGGCAGCAGGATCATATTCATACCAGTCTTTGCCGCTTCGGTCACAAACGAACGCATAATCTCAAAGTATTCATCGGAGAATACCTCAATGCCGTATGTATCGGCTAAACAGTCATTATGAAACCAAGAGGTATAATAAATCGACTGCTGGGGCAATTTTGCCGGAATAATATCAAGGGCTAAACTTTCATCGGCAAGCCGCTCACCGCTGACCGATGAAAAGAAACTTACGGTAATATTATAAGTCCCCGGATTAATATCTTCCCCGTTTTCGTTAACGGTAAACCAGAGCGCCTGGTAACTGTCGCTGATAGCGCTCAACTGTTGCTTTTCGCCAGACTCAAAGTGCTTTTTCCAACTTTTCTCACTTAACATCATTTGAGGGTTTATCCGCCGTTTTAAAAGCATATCAGGATAAAGGCCCGGTGTTTTTCTTTCAAAATAACTATCCGAATTCCAATAATCGGCACGGACGACCGGAACGTAGCCGACCGAATACTCGGTGATGTATTTGACGTCTATATCCGTTTTAATCCTTATGAAAATCGGCTCAAGAGGATCATCCGCGCTCTTATAAGCGATCTGAAATGAAAAGGGCTCGTTTCTGAAAGCCGTTGCGCGGGAAATCGGGTTGTTGCCCGCAGTATCCGGGAACACCTTTTCAAGAGATGATATAAGCTTTGTGATCAGTTGCATTGTTCTGCTCCATTCCTGTAATTTATATTAACGGTAAACCTTAAATCCGTTACCTACGATCTGACCCGCCTCTGAGAATATAATAAACGAGTTTTCATCGATCTCAAGTATTTTACGCTGAAAGGCGACGATCTCTTTTTCTTTCAGGGCACACATGAGCACGTCGCGGTTATTCATCGTATAGCCGCCTATCGCCCTGAAGATCGTAACGCCACGCGGTGAAGTTGAAACAAGCTTTCGCGTAATATCGTCACCCTTATCGGTAACAACAAAAGCAAGCTTTGAAATGTTCATTTTTTTGATAAGCCAGTTTATTGACATTGAAGAAATAAATATTGCTATAACACCGTAGAAAGCAAGGTCAAACTGACCGAATACGATAAACGAAGATAAAATCACGGCGGAATCGACTACCAAAAGAACCGTTCCTACCTTGGCGGTTTTGAATATTCGCTGAAACAGTCTTGCTATAATATCGGTTCCACCCGTTGAAGCGCCCTCGATAAGATTAAACCCTATACCGAAGCCGTAAAGCGCCGAACCTAAAAAGGTTGCAAGCCAGGTATCACTCGTGGGGCTCGGCACATAGGAAAACACCTGAACAAAGACAGTAAGCAAGGTAGTGCTAAGCAGAGTTTTTACAACGAATCCTTTGCCTAAAAACAACAACGCAAGCAGCAACAGAACGGCATTTATAACTGCATACGATACGCCGAGCGGAATGCCCAACGTATGAAACAGTATGACCGCAACGCCGGAAATACCGCCGCTTACTATTTTGTTAGGAGAATAAAACACGCTTACGGCAAAGCCGACCATAGCGGTTCCGAGGATTATTGAAAAATACTTTCTGAAAGCAGCCATCATTTTACCTCAAGAATTTGTATCAAAGATCAAAATACCTTTGTGCGTTATAAAAGGAAATATCCTTAACTATCCCGCCGAGAGTTTTTTCATCATTCGGGTATTCGCCGCTCTCAACAAGTTCGCCGAGGAAGTTGCAAAGTATCCTTCTGAAATACTCGTGCCGTGTATACGAAAGGAAACTGCGCGAATCGGTGAGCATACCAACGAAATTGCCGAGAAGGGATAGATTTGCAAGTGACTTTAACTGTGCTTCCATGCCGGATTTCGTATCGTTGAACCACCACGCCGAACCGTGCTGGATCTTGCCTGCAGCCTCAGTGCCCTGAAAACAACCGATAACGGTATCAATAAGCTCGTTATCTCCGGGATTAAGCGAATAAATTATTGTCTTGGGAAGTTTGCCTTTTAAACTCAAGGCGTTAAGAAAACCCGTAAGAGCCTCACCGCAGTTTTTAACCGATATACAGTCAAATCCGGTATCGGGACCAAGTCGGTCGAACATAGCGCTGTTAGTATTCCGCTGGGCTCCGTAGTGTAGTTGCATAACGATCCCCTTTTCGGCGATCAACTCGCCCAAAAAGAGCATTATCTCGGTTTTATATATATCGGCTTCGGCTTGGGTGATCTGCTGACCGGAAATTGCCTTTTTGAACACCTCTTCGGCAGTCACCGAGTCAGACTTTTCATACAAGACGTAATCAAGTCCGTGATCGGTAGCACGGCATCCGTTTTCGCAAAAATAATCAAGACGAGACTTAAGCGCCTGCTTAATATCAGCAAGCGATTTTATCTGAATATCAGCGGATTCTCCTAAAAGTTTAGTATACTCTTTAAAGCCCGGCTTGTCAATGTTTACCGCCTTATCCGGACGAAAAGTCGGACAAACTTTCACGTCAAAGGATTTATCAGCTTTAAGCGCTTTATGCCAACGCAGATCATCAGCCGGATCATCAGTCGTTCCGATCATACGCACGTTGGATTCTTTTATGATGCTTCGAACGGTCATACCGTCACTTTGAAGCTTCTTATTGCAAAGATCATAAACTTCTTTTGCGGTATCGGCGTTCAGTATGCCGTCATAGCCAAAGTATCTCTTTAGTTCCAAATGGCACCAATGATACATTGGGTTGCCGATCGCCTTCGGGAGCATCTCGGCAAAACGCAAAAACTTTGTGAAATCATCGGCATTACCTGTGATCTCATCCTCCGGCACGCCGTTTGAGCGCATAAGCCGCCACTTATAATGATCGCCGCCAAGCCATACCTGCGTAATGTTATCGAATTTACGGTCCTCATATATCTCGCGAGGATTTATATGGCAATGATAATCAATTATCGGCATATCCTTCGCGTATTGCGAATAAAGCAGTCTTGCGGTTTCGTTTTTGAGCATAAAGTCATTATTGATAAGCCCCATATATGCCACCTTAAAGTTTTACTATCTCGCCGGTTTTTCTTGAGCGTTCCGCCGCGAAAACGATTTTATGACCGATCGCTGAAACGCCCACCTCGGTGCAGGCGATTGAAGACTTGCCGGTCTGCAAATAATCGATAAAATCAGCCGCAAGGCGAAGATCACCGCCGCCGTGGCCGCCGGACATGCCATCGATATCGGTAGTCGCGTTAGCATCGAATTCTTCGGTCTTAAACATTTTCTCATCGTCAGGATCGATTATCTGAACTACAAACTTCTGCTTCTTGAAATTACCGATTATTTCGCCTTTTGTGCCAACGATACGAATATCGCGAACGCCCTCTGAAGCGCCGCCGATCATATTCAGCGTGGCAGTAGAGCCATTTTTGAAATTGACCAAAACGCTCTGATGATCAACAACGTCGTGTTCTTCACATGCCCATACGCATCTGCCGTAAGGATTATCACCCTTTAAGGAATTGATTTTATCCTCACGGGTCGGATCTTCCTTGCCGTCAAAGCAGGTCCATACATACTGACCCCAGGTTCCGCGGTCAATATAATGCTTAAATGCCGAGAAAATGCAATCTTTCTCTATCTTGCAATCGGCACAGCGGTCTGCGCTGCCGGCAGGTCTTCTTTCCGGAGTAAACTGAAAGTTTGAACCGAAGGAAGCAACGCTATCGGCCACGGTATCGCTGTTAAACCATATCATAAGATCCATATCATGGCAACATTTTGCAAGAAGCATAGGCGCAAAGCAAAGCTTCTCACTGCTCCATTTACCGCGAACGTAGGAAGCCGCCATGTGGTGATAGGAAACCTCCTCAGACATTTGAATATTTATTATTTCACCGATCTTACCGGCAATGATCTGGCGCTTTATAAGATTATAAAACGGCGCGTAACGCAGCACGTGGCAAATCATTACAAAACGTTTGTTTCTCTTGGCAGATTCGCAAAGCTGATCCACCTCCGCTTCGCTTATCGCAAACGGTTTTTCAAGTAAAACGTCATATCCCGCATCCAAAAGAGGAAGGGTCGTCTTGACATGAAGATTATCCATAGTGCCGTTGATAACGGCATCGGCAAAACGGGGGAACTCAACAAAATCTTCTACTGAAGAAAAGCAATGATCATCCGAAACGCCGTAAAGTTTCTTTCCGATATCAATGGCTTCGGGTCGCGGGTCAACAAGACCGACTACCTGCATTTTTTCAGGATAGTCAAGAGCATACTGCGCATAGGTCCGCGCACGGTCGCCCGCGCCAACTAAAACAACTTTTATGCAATTCATAAATGTATCCTCCTAAGATTATATACTTAAAGCGTTACGCCATCTTTAAATATGGCAAATTCACGGTTATCGTCAGCCTCAGCAGAGGTTTTAACTTCGCCGGACGCCAGTTTAACAATATAATTCAAAAACTCATCGGTAAGCTCCGAAAGTGACTTACCGTTAAGCAATGCTCCCGCGTCAAAGTCGATCCAATTACTCTTTCTATTTGCAAGATCGGAATTGCTCGAGATCTTAACGGTCGGAACGGGACAGCCGAACGGCGTTCCCCTGCCTGTGGTAAACAATACGATCTGCGCTCCCGAAGCCGCCAGTGCACTTGAAGCAACAAGATCGTTGCCAGGTGCCTGCAAAAGCGAAAGTCCATGCTTCCGGACGGTATCGCCGTAGCAGAGCACGTCCTCTACCGGTGCGGACCCGCCTTTTTGAACGCAACCGAGCGACTTATCCTCAAGGGTAGTGATACCGCCCGCCTTATTGCCGGGCGAAGGATTCTCATCCACCTTTTCGCCGTAGCGCATAAAATACTCTTTAAATCCGTTGATAAGGTCAACGGTCTTAAAGAACACTTCTTTTGTGCGGCAACGGTTCATGAGTATCGTTTCGGCGCCGAACATTTCGGGAACCTCGGTAAGAACCGCGCTGCCGCCCATTGCGATTATCCTATCGGAAGCCGCACCCAAAAGCGGATTTGCGGTAATGCCCGAAAAACCGTCTGACCCGCCGCATTTAAGCCCGATTATCAAATCACTTAACAGACACGGTTCGCGGGTATATCCGGCGGCGGTATTTGCAAGTTTCTCTATTATCGCAACGCCTTCGGCGATTTCATCGTCAAAGTCCTGCGAATTAAGATACTTAACGCGACTTTCATCATAATCGCCTAAAACCTTTTTAAGCTCGTTTATATTGCCGTTTTCGCATCCGAGACCTACTACGAGCACCGCGGCGGCATTAGGGTGCTTTATCAGCGAAGATAAGTATTTTAAAGTATTCTGCATATCGCCGCCGAGTTGTGAACAACCGTAGGGATGATTAAATGAATAAATACCGTCAATGCTACCTTTTTTAAATACCTGCGACTTTTTTTCGATCGCACGAACAACCGGATTAACACAGCCGACAGTCGGTATTATCCAGATCTCGTTTCTGATACCGACCTTACCGTCTGACCTTTTAAAGCCATTAAACACAACGGGTTTTATTGCTTTAAGATCACTGAAATCCGGATCATAGCAATAAGATAAAAGATTACCGAGATTTGATATTACGTTATGTGTATGAACGTGTTCCCCGATCTTAATATCACTTTTTGCGTGACCAATGGGAAAACCGTATTTAATTATATCCTCACCGGCGGCAATATCGCGTATTGCAAACTTATGACCGGCGGGAATATCGTTTAATAAAATTATACTCTTATCCCCTACCGTAACGTTTTCACCGGCTTTAAGATTTAAAACTGAAACGGCAACGCTGTCACAATTATGGATTTTAATGCATTTCATCAGATAAAACCTCACCAAGCGCCTTACCGATATCGGTTTTAATGGCATTATACCAATATATGACCTGATCGGTAAAACCGCCGTAAGCTGTTAGATCCTCGCCCCAAAACGCTGCGTTTTTACAGACATTTTCAACAAAACCGGGCTTCCCGCTGTTTTCAGAGAAAAACTCAAGAACCGCGGCGTCATCGTGAATAACGTATTCATCACCGTTCGGGCGTTTAGCGTAAAGACCGTCGCCCCTTAAGTCATTTGAAGAATAAAAAGCCAACAGAGCTGCAAAGGAAAAGGTTATAAGCCGTGGCAGAGCGCCGTTGTTTTTATAATAATCCTTGAAAGAAGGCAAAACTCTTGCTTTCCATTTTGATACCGAATTAAGCGAGATCGATAAAAGCGCGTGATCGATAAACGGGTTTTCAAATCTTTCAAAAACCGAATCGGCAAACGCCTTAACGTCATCCCGCGGCAGGTTTACCTGAGGCACTATTTCCTCACCGACTACTCTGCGGATGAATCTGCCCATCACCGGATCTGCCATATAGTCGCGCACGATATCGATACCGTAAAGATATCGTGAAAAGTGGGTATCCAACCGCGTGATTGCAGTTCTAATTCCTTTTGAAAAAATTTGAATTCCATAACAGTTTCCTCCGTTTATTTATTGAGCCGTTCGCCCACGGCACCGCCCGGGTGGATAACGGCAAATTGTTCGTTTTTAAAACCGGTTTCCTCTATAAGCGCCGTTTGAAGTATATGGAATATCACCGCAAGCGAGGTTGAAGAGGTAGTCCCCTGGCAGTTATACTTATCGGTTTCACGGTTAACGTGCTGTTTAAGCACAACGTCAGCCCCGGCGGCAAGCGGCGAATCGGTGTTTTCGGTTATTGTTATCACCTTAACACCCTTACTCTTGCAGATATCGAGTATCGGCAAAAGCTCCTTTGTTTTACCGCCGCGGGAAGCAAATACGCAAACGTCGCCGCTCTGCAAAAACCCGGTGCCGCCGTGCACCGCCTCGGCAGGAGAAATAAACTTTGCCGGACGTTCGATACAGCACATAAGATGCGCAAAATGCTGACATATTATGCCGCTGTGTCCGCAACCGGCAGCGCCGATACGGGGAGCACGTTTGAGTAGGTCCACCGCTTTTGAATAGGCGGCTTCATCAAAATGCTCCCGCATCTCACGAATGCACTCACTCTCGATCTCATAGACCGAGAGCGCCTGCTTTAACGCTTCCTTATTCATATAATCACCTCCAGCAAGTTAATCATCATAGCTGCCGGCTTCCCACTGGACCTTAATGCCGGTCATCTGCTCAAACTTGGAAATAACCGATTCACTGCCGGTATACTCCTTGGCAGGGTTCCAGTTATACATCCTGAGCGTTGTTCCGCGAAGCGAAGAGGGCATTTGCGAAACCAACTGGCTAAAGTTGAGCGAATCGGCGTTGGGTATTGCCGCCGTGTTGGTCGTGCCGCCCTGATTATCGGTGCCGGTGTTATCGCCGGTGTTATCACCGGTATTTGTGCCGGTCCCGCCGTTGCCGCCGAAATTGAGATCAAAATCTTCTTCGCTTTCGGCATCGGCAACCTCATTGCTTGAGCCGCCGCATCCCGCCGCGGAGAACGCCATAAAGAGCGCCATCACGAGGCAAAGGATTTTAAGTAAAGCTTTTTTCATAAATATCTCCCTTTCTTTTTTTATATCAACCCACGATTCCGCAGGTGGCTATACTTTGAACAAACTTACGCTGCATAACGAGGAAAAAGATAAGTATCGGCGCTATCGCGATAAGGCAACAGGCAACCATAAGAGTTGCGTTTGTGAAAAAATACTGTTGCGATAGATCGCCGAGCTTTGCAAGGTTGGTGTTGAAGTTTGAAAGAGCAACGCTTATCGGGAATTTCTCGGCGAGATATATCTGCGCCTGATAATAATCGTTCCAATACCATACTACCGCGAACACCAGCACCGTGATGTTGGATGCGCCCGAGGATGGCAACACGATACGCATAAAGGTTTTATACGGACCCGCCCCGTCGATCCAGGCGGCTTCCTCAAGCTCTTTAGGCAAACCCTTGAAGAACTGCGAGTATATGTAGATGAACAATCCGTTTTTAAGACCCGTAGCCAACAGAGCCGGAATGATAAACACAAACGGGGTATTGATAAGCTGCAGCCTGAGATCCACGCCGGTCATATCGTTAATCCAACCTAATATACCGAGAAAATCAAGATGCATAAAATTGGCGTAACTCGGTATGATGATAAGCGGATCGGGGATCATGATGCAGATGATCATTATCGTATTGAGTATCCCTCTGCCCTTGAACTTGAATCTTGCCAGACCGTAGCCCGCCACCGCGCAGGTAAAGAAGGAAAGCAGCGCGGGGATAATGCAGTTAAGAAAAGTGAACCACATCGTGCGCGGGTATTCAAGATACTTGAAAGCAACGATAATGTTATCGAAGCTGATTGACTTCGGTATCATGCTTACCGTGGGGTCAAACCAGTCAGTAGGATTTTTTACAGAATTTATACCCATAAACACGAACGGATATAAAAGAGCGTATGAAAAACACAAAAGCGTAAGATACCGAAAAGCATAAACAAGAACCGAAGTTGATGCTTTTTTGACCTTAAGTGATTCAACACGCATTCACAGCACCTGCCTTTTTTCGTCACGAACTAAATGAGGAAATCAAAAATTTAATATATATAATAAAATAAATAACCGCAAACTGCAACAAAACCGCCGCAAAAGACAAAATTTATATAAAAATCGATACGTCTTTTACGGGACAACAAAACGCAGTTTGTTAATTGTTTCACAAAACAACAAACATACCTCTTGACTTTTGTGCAATTTTACAATAATATTATAACAAAGGTTCGCAAAATTTGGTATGGATGTTAGTGCGTTATTTTAGCACAAAAGTTATATTTTTCTTGGAAATTCGAGGTAAAAAAATGGAAAGCTTTGAAATTGGTATCAAGACAGATTGGGTATCGGATGAGTATATTAAGATAAATAATTGCTCTTCGAGGCAGATCCTTTCGACGCCGACAAGGAATTTAAGACCCAACGGCAGAGACGACTGGACCCTGCTTTTTATAACCGAGGGAAAATGCTATCTTGACGTTGATTCGCAATCACCCATAACTGTAAATAACGGCAACGTGATCATCTATGCGCCAAAGATCCCGCACGACTATTCCTTTTTACCTAAGGATAAGCCCGCGCATATATACGTTCATTTTTCCGGCACCGGATGTGAGGAGCTTTTTGATAGGCTGCAGATACCGCGCTCGGGATATATACCGTATCAGATAACTCACGAAATAGATAATTACCTTATGAAGCTATGCGAGAGTTTTGCAAATGCCGATATTGCCGACACGGTATACTGCAACGGGCTTTTGATCGCAATTTTAAGCCTGATCTCACCCTTAAGGCACGCTTCAAGCAACCGCCAGCAGTTCCCGAAGGTAATAAACGGCATAATAGCGGATATAAGAAGCAGTCCCGCCAGTAATTATGACGTTGATCAATGGGCAAAGGAATGCGGCTTTACGCGCTCTTACTTTATACAGGTATTCAAAAAGGCAACCGGTATGGCGCCGCACCGGTATCTTACGCAGGTCAGGATAAACTACGCAAAGGAAATGCTGATATTTACCGATATACCCGCCGCGAAGATAGGCGAGATATGCGGATATCCCGATAACAACTATTTTTCGAGGATATTCAAAAAGATCGAGGGTGTCTCCCCCACGCAATACCGTAAAAACAAACAGAAATAAACAAACGACCGCCGGTGAAGTTCTTTCACCGGCGGTCATTATAAAACCATATTTGCATGCGGTTTTAAGTTTTAAAATAAAGAAAATTATCATCCGTTGTAGGTATGCCCTCGCGATACAGGTGAGAATCGTTCGAGAAGGTAAGCACCTTAGGCATAAGCGTTTCTTTATTATCAAATCGGATTACGGTCATAGAGCTGTGATCTACCGCGAAATGCGTGCAGATCATCGGATACGGTATATCAAGCACCGCGCTTAAAAAGGACATCGTAAGGCCACCGTGGGCGAATAGGGCTATGTGCTCATCACTCGGCTTTTCACAGTGAAAGACGTTTTTTTCGCGGTCGTGAATATATCCGAGTCCGCGGAAAAACTCATCGGTTTTACAGTTTATAAACTCCATGCCTTCTTTGCATCTCGTATCGGCGAAACCGGGATGCTCATACCACTTTTTATCAAGCTTTCTCACTTCATTTGAAACAAAAAGCTCCTTACACTCGGCATCGCTGAACACCCAGTAGCGTTTCCCGTCCCGCACTATCGAAAAGTCGCGCCAGCCGTGGCTTTCGTTGCAAAAATCAAGTTCGACCGGCTTAATACCGAGCAACTCGCAGAGCGGTATCGCGGTTTCTATCGCCCTGTTTGAAGTGGATGTAAAAACACGGTCTATCCCGTAAAGCGCCAGCCGCTTTGCAAGCGCCTGTGCCTGCGTTTTGCCGAGCGGAGTTAAACAATCAGGATCGTAAATCGGTTCGCCGTGGCGAATTAAGAATAAAAGCATATCTACTCCTAAATTTCAGTTGTGATTTACAGTCTTTATACTACGGAACTGTATAATACCACAAAAGACGGGAAAAAGCAACACGAAAGAAAACAAGGCAAGCGCCCGGTTGGTTTAATGATATACGGCTTCGCCGCATAATATACCGCGTAAGCCGGGTAAACACGATCATACGCATTACCGGCTTTTCTGTATATGAAAACAGCCGCGGGAAACCCGTGGCTAATTCGTGCTGAGCCGGAGCAACCTCGTTATGCTCGGTTTTAGCAAGTATACCGAGTTTCCACAGTTCTTCGTTCAATTCTTCCATATATGCGGCAACACGGGGTTTAATTACGCCAAAGTAGTGGTCGTCCATTTCCTGCCCTTTGGGTGCTTTGGCACCGAACAACGTTCTGCCGGTAAAGCGCAGATCGGGGCGCGCATCATACATTTCTTTCGTTATAAGGAAGTATTCCTGCTCGGGGCCTACCGACGAGCGCACGCACTTTGCGGTATCGTTGCCGAAAAGGCGCAAAATACGCATTGCCTGCTTATTGAGCGCTTCCATTGAACGAAGAAGCGGTGTTTTTTTATCGAGCGCCGCGCCGCCGTAAGCACAAAACGCGGTGGGTATGCAAAGCGTTTTACCTTTAATAAACGCGTAAGAGGTCGGGTCCCAAGCGGTATAGCCGCGCGCCTCAAAGGTTGCGCGAAGCCCGCCTGACGGGAAGGAAGACGCGTCCGGCTCGCCCTTTATAAGCTCTTTGCCCGAAAACTCCATAATTACGCCGCCGTCGGGGGAGGGCGATATAAAACTATCGTGCTTTTCGGCGGTAATGCCGGTAAGCGGCTGGAACCAGTGTGTAAAATGGGTAGCGCCTTTAGAGAGCGCCCACTCCTTCATAGCGTCCGCCACGGCGTTGGCAACACCGATATCAAGCGCGGCGCCCTCGTCAATGGTCTTTTTAAGCGAAGCATAAACCTTAGCCGAAAGGGTTGCTTTCATAACTCTGTCGTCAAATACTAAACTTCCGAAATAATCCTTTACTGTTTTCATAACGATTCTCCTTCTTTTGAAAAAAGATAAGGCGCCTCCCGTGAAAAATCACGAAAGACGCCTTTGCCTTTTTCCTGTATTCAAAATGAGATAACGGCACCTCTAGATGTAAATCTAAAGACGCCGTTGCCTTTCTATGTGACGCATTATACAACCGAACGCTTCGCTTGTCAAGACATTTTTTGAAAAAATTTCATTCGGTTATATAATTTGCCGTTTTAACTGAAATATCCGAGTGAAACGCCCTGCTCGTGAAGAATATGCGCTAAGAGGTCATAGCCCTTGGCGTTCAGGTGAACGTCGGGATTGTTGGGATAATAAAGGAGCGACGGCGGCACTTCACCGTTTGCGATATATTGGTTATCTGTCTCGGTGGGCGTTATGCCCTCATATGCAAGACCGGTCGTAATAGCAACCTCGCGGAAACTCACACAATGGTCGCCGAACGCCTCTCTGAACGGTACGTCACAGTAATCATTCCAAAACGGTATGATAATAAGGAAGTTGTTTGAGCCGTGGCGGTCAACCATCGCCTTATACTGCGCTACAAGGTCGTTTGCCGAGGTGTAAACGCCGTTTGCGCCGATAAGGTAAATATCGCACTCATCCTGCCTTGTGTAACTGCTGAAAGTAACAGGCGCGCCCTTAGGTATTGTGAGCGCTTGTGAAATGTCACCGCTGCGTTTAAGGTATATATTGCAAGAACGCGGGCTCCAGGTGAAGTCAGTCATAATAACCTCATAGGTTCTGCCTTCAATCGTTACGTTATTGATTGACCGCTCATTACCAAGACGGCTTGTAAGATCAATATAGTCGCCCTTTCGAGTTAAGAAACCGTTATCGGAGTTCACACCTATATGCACCTGCGACTGACCTGCTTCAAAGGTTATCGTCTTCGACGTCCCGAGTGATAAAGCGCCCTGCCGCGCCATTATGGTATACGAGCGCTCGCCGGGGTCTCCGCAGTTCACAACAGTATAACCGCCGCCGAGATTGCCGCTGAGGTTTCCGGGATATGTCTTCGCCGGGCTCGATTCATATCCCATACCCTGGGTGATACTGTCACCGTAGCAGGCGATCGTATCAAACGAACCGTAAATGCCACCGTTGGTCTGCTCGTTTGGAACGTTAAAGTTATAAACGTTATTTACAACGTTCTTTTTAAGTTTTATAAGATCGCGTATATCCTTAATGCCGTCAGCTTTAGGATCGTAAAATCTATTTGTGGCGTCATCAAAAGGATTATAACCCTCTTCGCCGCCGATAAGCGCGGTTCGCATATACTTCATTTTCTTTTCCGAAGTATAGTTATCAAAGAGATGTCCGTTCGTTTTTATTACTTTTGAATATGTGTTCTCGTAAGAAGCGTTATTGTAATCAAGGTTGCCTACCCAGCCTATGGCGATATTATTTTTCTGTGAGTCACAATTTGAATCGTTCTTCGCAACCGAGAAAGCGTATTCGTCGCCCTCAAGATCAAGGTTATAGTATTTACCGTCAAGGCAGGGGTTAACGCTCATAACAAGGTTTGCGCCAACCGGAACGCCGCCCTCTACAACATACATCCTTATATTTGATATGCGGAAGGCCTTTGCATAGGAGTTGCCGTTAAGCGCAAAGCGGATACTGCCGTTTGCCGACTGTTGATCGGTATACTGCTTTGTGTTAGCCGTGGTGGTGATAGTATATACCGCCTGGAATTTGTTTACGCTTAATCTCGAATTCTTTACGGCGGTAACCGAGTTATCCTTTGAAAGGATATATGCGTTTACGGTATCGTTATCGTCACAGTAATAATCATAGATGAGCCGATAGGTTGTGCCGGCGGCAAAATGGAAATCAAACTGCGGCTTATAAACGTCACCGCCCTTGAACTCGTATACGTTCTGGACGTTAAGATTTGTGTCGTCTGTAAAGAATCCGTCCGGTATATCAAGAAGGTATACTCCGGGATAGGTCATGACCTGGATCTGTTCCCAGCCGCTGAATACCGCGTTCTTTGTGCTTTCGGTCACCTTGCCGGGCGTGCCCGTGTGGAAATCGCCGTTTGTAATAAGGTTAGATCCTGTAAGGTTGCCGCCCGATACCTGATAGAGTGAAACATCAGCAAAGAAAACCGTGCCGTTTCGGCGAAGCGGCCACTTCTGCCCTAAATATATCTTAAAGTTATTGGTGCCTGTCTTTGCGTAATCAGGCACAGTAAACCTAAGTGAATAATGCGTTCCGGTATCCGAGGTCGAAACGGTAAACTCGCCATTATAATAATCAATATTTTCAAAGCCGCTTGTGGTGTTTGAAATCTGCGGTTTGTAAAGCGCATTTACACCGCCGCATGCGCGGTAATCTATATCAAACTGATAGGTAGTGCCGCGGGTAAGCTCGGTTTGCCAGCAGAGCGCCTGTTGATTGCTGCCGTAACCGCCAAGGCGTATCATCCTCGGCTTTTCGGTAACGGCTTCAACGTCAAAGTAACCG
>JAFZIK010000053.1 GCA_017554405.1 Clostridia bacterium
ATTCACTATTACAACAACGAAAGAATTTCTACAAAACTAAAAGGAATGAGCCCGGTTGGATACCGAACTCATTCACAAGCAATTTAATATTTAATTTTGTCTAAACTTTGGGGTTCACTTCAGGGTGCCCGATTTTTTTTAATGATATACGGCTACGCCGCATGATATACCGCGCACGCGCGGCATGATATATTTGCTTACGCAAACATGATATAATATCCGTTCCTTCATGCTTTATGTATATCTCGCCTTTGGCGAGGAATACATAAAGTATTTCATACCCGCAGGGTATCTCATATGCGAAGCATATATCACCCGTTCCGACAAGGAACGGATATCATTAAAAAAGCGCCTTTTGTCATAGTCAAAAGGTGCTTTTTTTAATCGCGGGAAGTATCCCGCTTTTATCTATATCGATAACGGCGTAACTCGCCGGACCGTTTCTCGGTAAAGCGAGCGAGCCGCCGTTTATAAGATAAACGCCGTTCCGGTATTCCACCGAGGCGATATGCGTATGCCCGTAAAGCGCAACGGAGGCGCCGAGCCGCAGGGCGGTATCGTATATATCCTCAAGCCCGGATTTAACAAAGTGCTTATGCCCGTGGGTAAAGTAAACGTTCACGCCCTCGGCTTTGAACTCCACAAGGTCAAAAAGCGGATAATCGCAAAAATAATCGCAGTTGCCGCGGACTATATGGAAGTTTTTATCGGGAAACAGAGGCATGACCTCTTCGATATCGCGCACAACGTCCCCCAAAAAGAAAACCTCGCGCGCCTCGGTCTCGCGATCCAGCACCCGCTCAATAAGCGCGGGTCTGCCGTGGGTATCGGATATTACCACCGCTCTCATAAACACCTGCCCCCTTTCATACATATAATAAAACGGAGGTTATTATATGGGTGAGAATATGAATATAAGCAAACAAAAACTCTTAACTGCCATTTTAAACGCTTCGGGCAAAAAAATCAACAAAAACGCGGTAGAACGCGCGGCAGGCGGCGATATTTCGGCGCTCGCCTCGGGTCTTGACGAAGAAAACCGCCGGATGTTGAACGAAGCCCTCAGCGATAAAAACAAAGCAAAGGAAATACTCTCTTCAAAGGAAGCGCGGGAGATACTTAAAAAACTATCGGGCGGTAACGGCAATGGATGATCTTGGCAGCAAGCTGCAAGAGATACTCGGCGATCCCGGAAGCATGGAGCGCGTTCGCCAAATGGCGCAATCGCTTTTAGGGGACGGGGATGAAAGCAAAGAAAGCGATGCCGATACCGGGACCGACGCCCTCGGCGGCGCGGATATCGGCAAGATGATGAACGTTCTTGCGAGTTTTCAAAACCGCGAGGCGGATAACCGCACCAAACTGCTTTTGGCTCTGAAACAGAACCTTACGGGCAAAAGGCGCGAAAAGGTGGATTCGGCGATAAAACTGCTTAAACTCGTGGAAGCGCTGCCGCTTTTAAAAGAAGCCGGCATATTTGATTTAGGGTGATACTATGTCCGCGTCCGAAAACTTCAACTTTGATCTCGAAAAGGAGCGCGCCGCAAGGCGCCTTTTGGAGCTTGCCGGACGTTCAAAATACAAATCCCGTCCGCCGGGCGCCAAAAGGCAAAAGGAGTGCCCTGCCGCTCCCATGCCGCCGCCCGGTAAGAATGCCGGAATACTCCAGGGTCTTAACGTCCCCTTGCTTGGCGATCTTTTTAGTGACCCGGACGCCGCGCTGATACTGGGCATATTGCTTATCCTTTACGCCGAAAATTCAGATAAGCTTTTACTTTTGGCACTTTTATACATACTTTTATGAGATTTTTCTGCGCCCGAAAAACGGCGTAAAAAAATGCATTTTTTGTGATTATGTAAACTTATATAACCTCAAAAGTTATTAGACTTATCCACCGAGTCACTAACATTTTCGATGTCATAAAACCCCGTTTTCGACCGGTTTCGAGCCGATTTCGGTGGATAAGTGGGTGTAAAAGCTTAAAAAAATAATATGCATAAATAAAACGGATAAAGAATTATGTAAAGCAAAACCGAACAAATTTTTCTCTCTTTTTAACAAAACAGAACTCTAAATTTCTACGAAAAAAAGCCACCCGTGAGGGTGGCTTAAAAAATATTTTAAGTTAATAGATAAATTTGCCGTCGGCAACGTTTTTAAGGTGCTCGCCGTAGGGGGACTTGCCGTAGCGCTCGGCGGATTCTATAAGCTTTTCCCTATCTATCCAGCCGTTTAAGTAGGCGATCTCCTCAACCGCGGATATCTGTATGCCCTGGCGCTTTTCAACCACCTTGACAAACTCTGAGGCTTCGCTTAAGGCGTCCATAGTGCCGGTATCAAGCCAGGCGTAACCCTGACCGAGGGTTATCACGCTCAGCGTTCCGTCCTCAAGATACATACGGTTAAGGTCGGTTATCTCAAGCTCGCCCCGCTTTGAGGGTTTTATGCGCTTTGCAAAATCCACTACCCTGTTATCGTAGAAATAGAGCCCGGTAACGCAATAGTTTGATTTCGGGTGCTCGGGTTTTTCCTCGATAGAGATCGCCCTGCCGTTCTCATCGAATTCAACTATACCGAAACGCTCGGGGTCCTCAACGTAATAACCGAATATGGTAGCGCCGTGCTTTTTTGCCGCCGCCTCGCGCAGGTGGGCGTTAAGACCGCTTCCGTAAAAAATGTTATCTCCGAGCACCATAGCGCAGCTATCGCCCGCTATAAACTCCTCGCCAATTAAAAACGCCTGCGCCAAGCCGTCCGGCGAAGGCTGAACGGCATAGGAAAGGTTTATGCCGTAACGCGAGCCGTCGCCCAAAAGCTTTTTGAAATTAGGCAGGTCGACCGGGGTGGAGATTATAAGTATATCCCTTATACCGGCGCGCATAAGGGTTGAAAGCGGATAATATATCATCGGTTTATCGTAAACCGGCAAAAGCTGTTTTGAGGTCACCATCGTAAGCGGATAAAGCCGCGTTCCGCTGCCGCCCGCAAGAATAATACCTTTCATAAGCGCACTCCTAAATCACCGTGATATCTATCGAGGTTATAACAACGTCTTCTATCGGTTTATCGTTTGCTCCGACAGGGGTTTCGGCTATCTTATCCACAACGTCCATACCCTCGGTCACCTGACCGAAAACGGTATGGCGAAAATCAAGCCACGGCGTGCCGCCGAGTTGTTCATACGCCGTCACAATATCTTCGGGGAAACCTCTGCCCGCCATGCCGCGCATCTGCGAGAGCATATTTGAGGGAACGCTTTTCGCCTCTACAATAAAAAACTGACTGCCGTTGGTATCGGGTCCGGCGTTTGCCATTGAAAGCGCGCCGCGAAGGTTATGAAGCGCGGGATCGAATTCATCCTCAAAGCTTTCTCCCCAGATCGATTCGCCGCCTCTGCCGGTTCCCTCGGGGTCGCCGCCCTGTATCATAAAATCCTCTATTACCCTATGGAATATAAGCCCGTTATAGTATCCGTTCTTTGCGTGGGTAATAAAGTTTTCTACCGCCTTCGGCGCCTCTTTCGGGAAAAGCTTTATCTTTATATCGCCCATATTGGTATGCATTACCGCAACGGTATCGCCCGCCGCGGGGGATAAAAGCTGATAAGAAATCATAGCAACACTACCTTTCAAATACTATTTTAACAACTGTTTACCGATTTGGCAACAGTTATTTATCCTCAAAATGCTCGCGAATGTTACGCGCCGCGGTCTTTGTAACGCCCTTTACTTCGCAAAGCTCCTCATAGCTTGCCGCCTTTACGGCTGAAACGGTCTTAAAATGCTTTATAAGCGCTTTAAGCGTTTTTTCACCCACGCCGGGAATTTCGAGCAGCTGTGAGCCGAGCATCCGCTCACTTCTCTTTTTCCTGTGATAGCTTATCGCAAAACGGTGGACCTCATCCTGGATCTCCGTGATAAAGCCGAAAACGGCACGGTTGCCCTTTATCTCTATATCGTCGCCGGTAGTGGCGATAGCGCGGGTCTTGTGCTTGCCGTCCTTTACCATACCGAAAACCGGAAGGTCTATGCCGTGCGCCTCCATTACGGGGAGCACCGCCGATATCTGCCCCGCGGCGCCGTCCAGCAGAATAAGATCGGGAAGCCGGGAAAAGCCCTTATCGGTCCCCTTTTCGTATTCCGAAAACCGGCGGTCAAGCACCTCCGCCATAGAGCGGTAATCATCCTGCCCGGAAAAGCCCTTTATCTTAAAACGGCGGTAGCTGCCGCGCTCCGGCTTGCCGCCCGAGAACACCACCATACCGGCAACGTTTTCCTGCCCGCCGGTGTTGGATATATCGAACGCCTCGATAACTTCCGGCGTGGCTTTAAGACCGAACATATCCTTAAGTAAACTCAGTATCGAGGTCCGCTCGCCCGTTCTGCCAACGCGCTGCGCCATATTTTCCGCCACGTTGCCGCGGCACATTTCAACAAGCTTTTTCTGCTCGCCGCGTTCGGGCACGAGCAGCTCTGCCTTTCTGCCCGAAAGCGAGGAGAGCCATTCGGATATCAGCTCCCCGTCATCGGCGGGGGCGTCGAGCAAAATGCGCTTCGGTATATCCTTTTCGCCGTCATAATACCTGCGCAGGAACTCGCCGTAAAGCTCGCCCTTATCATATTCGCCATCAAAGAAAAACACCTTTTTATCGGTAAGGCGGCTGTTTCTGAAAACAAGAACTCCGACTCCCACCGACCCGGAGGAAGAAACGCTCGCGAAAACGTCCTGCGAAGGATAGGCGCACATTACCACCCTTTGCTTTTCGCGCAGTTTGTTTATGGCGTTTATCCTGTCGCGAAGCTTCGCGGCATATTCAAAATTAAGGTTATCCGACGCCGCCTGCATACGTTCTCTCAGTTCATCCAGAATATCCGCCGAAAAGCCGCCCTTTATAAACGCTATGGCGGAATCTACCGTTTCGTTGTATTCAGAGAGCGGTATTTTGCCCCTGCAGGGGGCATCGCACCTGCCTATATGGAAATTAAGGCAGGGCTTAGAGGGCTTATCGAAGGAGCGGTTGCAATCGGGCAGTTTAAAGGTCCGGACCGTTTCGTCAACGGTATCCTTAACAACAAGCGATGAATAGTAAGGCCCTATATATTTGGCGCGGCGGTCGGCGGTATCCTTGCTCGCCGTTATCCTGCGCCACTTATCGCCGGTTATCATTATATAATGATAGCCCTTATCGTCCTTAAGAAGTATGTTGTATTTCGGCTGATTCTGCTTAATCAAAGAGTTTTCAAGAATGAGCGCCTCAAACTCGCTTTCGCAGAGGACGAAATCGAAGTCCTCAACGTTGCTTACCATTTTGCGCACCTTTTCGGGGTGCTGATTGCCCGCGCCGAAATACTGGGTAACACGGTTTTTAAGCGCCTTGGCTTTACCTATATATATAATATCGCCCGATTTGTTGCGCATTATATATACGCCCGGCGTTTTAGGCAGTTTGTTTGCCTTGGTTTTAAGACGTTTAAGCCTTGATAAGTTGTCTTCACCGTTCATATCAGCACCTCCTTTTTCGTTATATGAATATTTTAAACCATTTTTACGTTAAAAGCAATAAATTATATTTTAGACATTAGACGTTAGACGGTAGACGAAGGTGCGGCGGGATCTCCCCGCCGCGATATAAAAACGCGGATATGAAACAAATGACCGAGCCGTTAGTCTTCGGCTCGGTTTAATAATTATCCTCTGTATATTCCATTATATCTTCTACGTTGCATTTAAGGATCCTGCAAAACTGTTCTATCGTATGCGTGCTCACACTCTCGTTGCGCTTAAGCCGCGTTATTTGCCCCGGGCTTATGTTGTATTTCTTTATCAGTGCGTATTGAGAAATGCCTTTTTTCTTCATGGTTTTCCATAATCTGTCATAGGTGATCATTTTACTAACCCCCCTATTGACATAATAACCGATAATGGTATATAATCATATTAACCAATATCGGTTATTGTTATGCGCGAGGGGGGTAAGAAAATGGGTATGGCACCAAACAGATGCCCGATGTGCGGCGAGTATGACAAATGGATAAAAGTCGATGAAAGCAAATCGGGTTTCAGCGTTGGAAAAGCGGCGGTAGGCGGCTTGCTTTTAGGTCCGATAGGTTTGCTCGGCGGCGGGCTCGGCAAGAAAAAGCAGTGTTACGCCTGCGGCAAATGCGGATTCCAGCACGAATACTGATAGCCCTTTATTATGTTTACGGCTATTTATCAGAAATTAAGGAGGATTAGTTTATGTTTTTTATTATCATTGCCGCGGTCGCATATATTATCGGGCTTTGCATTCTATTCGTAAAGGATGAGAACGGCTGGTCGCTGTGGAATAATTATTACAGAGATAATATTGAAATTATGCTGTTTCATATGGTCTCTTCAGCTTTGTGCGGAATAATACTTTATCGGTTTGTTAACGATACCACGATCAACAGAGTTAACGCGTTTTTATATACAAATTTGTTTGTATTCGTATTCCTGTTTTTCCTGCATGTGCGCTTATTTGCAAACCTGGGTGCGCCAAGATTAGCCATGATAATAGCGAATACGATCCTTTGCGCGGTGATCGTATTCGGCCTTTTTAAAATACCATACACGAAATACACTGAAAAGGAAGATCTGAATACAAGCGGTTCGTCATCTTCAGCGTCTCACACCTGCTATGTGTGCGGAAAAGCGGCATATTCTAAATACGGTAGCTATTACTACTGCCCCGAGCATTATTCAATGGTAAAAACGGTCTATGAAGCGCAAAACTAAACAAAAAAAGACGGTTGCCACGGCAACCGTCTTTTTTTTGCAGATATACACGCCTTGCGTGTTCAATATGTGCGTTTTTCTCATTCGTTATGCTTTTTATGAACGTCCATTCTGGAAACGGCGCGGGCTAAAGCCGCCTGCGCTTCTTTATATTCCCTCATACTGCGCCTTTGAAGCATCGCTTCTCTCGCCTCATCCGCCGCAAGGCGCACCTTATTTATATCTATATCCTCCGGGTGTTCGGCGGTATCAAGCAGGATGAGCACGTCGTTATCCTCTATTTTCATAAGCCCGTCAGACACCGCGGCAAACTGATTCTTGCCGCCCGGCACACGGTAGGTAAGCCGCCCCGCCACTATGGCGCATATCGCATCGCAATGGTGCGCGAGTATGCCGTATTGCCCCCATGGGGTGGGAACTATGAGCGATTCGCACTCGCCCTCGTAAAGCACCTTATCGGCGGCGAGGATATGAACCTTAAAGCTGTTCATACCTTACCCTCCGCTCTTTTTATCACGTCATCGATAGTGCCGGCGTTGAAAAACGCCTCCTCGGGGTAACCGTCCGTTTCGCCGTTTACTATCATTTTAAAGCCGCGCACCGTTTCTTTAAGCGGAACGTAAACGCCGGGTATGCCGGTAAACTTTTCGGCAACGAACATCGGCTGGGATAAAAAGCGTTGAAGTCTTCTTGCGCGCCTGACCACCGTTTTATCGGCTTCGCTGAGCTCCTCCATACCGAGTATGGCTATCACGTCCTGCAGGTCGTTATACTTCTGCAGTATCTCCTGCACCTTGCGGGCAACGGTATAATGCTCGTCACCTACCACACGGGCGCTCAGTATCCGCGAGGAAGACCCGAGCGGATCGACCGCCGGATAAATGCCCTGCTCGGCTATTTTGCGGGAAAGAACGGTGGTTGCGTCAAGGTGGGTAAAGGTGGTTGCGGGCGCCGGATCGGTAAGATCGTCCGCCGGAACGTATACCGCCTGCACCGAGGTCACAGATCCCCGCTTTGTTGAGGTTATGCGCTCTTCGAGCTCGCCAAGCTCTGACGCCAGCGTGGGCTGATAGCCTACAGCCGATGGCATACGCCCGAGCAGCGTTGATACCTCGCTGCCCGCCTGAACAAAGCGGAAAATATTATCAATAAAAAGCAGAACGTCTTTTCTTTTAACGTCGCGAAAATACTCCGCCATCGTAAGCCCCGTAAGCGCAACGCGCATACGCACGCCGGGCGATTCATTCATCTGCCCGAATACAAGCGCGGTTTTATCTATAACGCCGCTCGATAACATCTCGGTCCAAAGGTCGTTGCCCTCGCGGTTGCGTTCGCCGACGCCTGTAAACACCGAATAGCCGCCGTGCTCCATTGCAACGTTATGGATAAGCTCCTGGATAAGCACGGTTTTGCCTACGCCCGCGCCGCCGAAAAGACCGATCTTGCCGCCCTTTGCATAGGGCTCTAAAAGGTCTATTACCTTAATGCCGGTCTCGAGTATCTCCGCCGAGGGCTGCTGTTCCTCAAAGCGGGGCGGCTGGCGGTGAATAGGCATTCTTTTGATATCAGCGGGCAGGGAATCGCCGCCGTCTGTCACCTCGCCTAACACGTTGAACATACGCCCGAGCGTTGCCTCGCCCACCGGAACGGTTATACTGCCGCCGGTATCGGTGACCTCCATACCGCGGGCAAGCCCGAAGCTATCCGAAAGAACAAGACAGCGCACCACCCTGCCGCCGATATGGGAGGCGACCTCAAGGGTTTTTTCTTTGCCGTTCACCGTAACCTTAAGGGCTGTTTTTATCTTCGGAAGAGGCGGATTTTCAAATTCACAGTCTACTACGGGACCGGATATCTCTACTATCTTTCCTACGTTCATGACTGCTCTCCCCCCTCTTTTCTCTTTTTAAGCTGCGCCTTGGCGCCGGCGGACACCTCGGTTATCTCCCTTGTTATCTCCGCCTGGCGAAGCCGGTTATACTGGATCGTAAGCCGCGATTTTATCGCCTCGGCGTTATCGTTTGAGGCGCTCATGGCAAGCATACGCGCGTTTTGCTCACTGCAAAAGCTATCAACGAGCGCGCTGTAAATAAACCCGGTCAAAAACGCCGGAACGATGCTATCGAGCACGCTTTTCGCATCCGGCCAGAATTCAAAACGCCGGTCGTCCTTCTCGGTATCGCTGAAATCCTTTCGTTCAAGCGGCAAAAGCCGGATCGATTCCGCCGATTGGTTTATATCCCTTTTAAGATCGGTATAAACAAGGTATATTTCGTCCGCCGCGCCGCTTTCGTATAGGTCAAGCAACGTGCGGCAGATCTCGCGCGCCCTTTGCATCGTCGGGTTCTGAGCCGTATATAAAAAGCTTTGCTCGACAGGTATATTGTGGCGCTTAAAATACTGCCTGCCGTATTCACCGACAACGAAAAGCTTGGTATCGGGGTTTATACTGAGCAGTTTTTCCGCCTCTTTTATCGCGTTTTGGTTATACGCGCCCGAAAGCCCCTTATCCGCCGTGATAACAAGGCAGGCATCCGGCTTATCGGTAGGGCCTTTATAATCCTTTGAGTAAAAGTAATCGCTTTCTACGTCCTCAAAATAATTGAAGATACGCCCTATCTCGCGGCGAAGCTCCGAAAAATAGGGGCGCGTTCCGTCCAGCTCCGCTTTTGCTTTACGCATTTTCGCGGAGGAGATAAGATACATCGCCTTGGCTATTTTCTGGGTATCCTTAACGCTTTCTATCCGGCTTTTAATCACTTTTGTATCAGCCATTTATTCTTTACCCACGCATTTTTTTGCCACGGCGACTATGCGATCGCGGTCATCACCCGAAAGCTTGCCGCTTTTTTCAATGCTTTCGCATATATCGCCGATACCCTCTTCCGCCGCGCTTATTATTTTTTTCTTAAGCGCCGCTACCTCTTCGGGCAAAACGCTATCGAACACGTTTTCCGCGGCGGCGACAAGGAGTATCACCTGCTTATAGACCTTAAGCGGCTCGGATTGCTCCTGCCTTAAAAGATACATAAGATTCTTGCCGTGAACAAGCTGTTTTTTCGTTGCCTCGTCAAGGTCGCTTGAAAACTGGTTGAATACCTCTATTTCCTTATACTGCGCAAGGGTCAGGCGCAGTGAGCCGCTTGCTTTTTTAAGAGCGGGGGTTTGCGCCGCGCCGCCTACGCGCGAAACCGAAAGACCTATGTTGACCGCCGGGCGCTGACCCTCAAAAAACAAATCGCTTTCAAGGAATATCTGCCCATCGGTTATGGAAATGATATTGGTAGGGATATACGCCGAAACGTCACCCGCCTGGGTCTCAACTATCGGGAGCGCCGTTATACTGCCGCCGCCAAGCTTATCCGAAAGCCGCGCCGAGCGTTCAAGCAGACGGGAATGAAGGTAAAACACGTCGCCCGGGTATGCCTCCCTGCCGGGGGAACGCTCAAGGAGCAGACTTAACGCCCTGTATGCTATGGCGTGTTTTGAAAGATCGTCGTAAACTATCAGGACGTCCCTGCCATCATACATAAAATACTCGGCGAGGGCGCATCCCGCGTAGGGCGCTAAATACTGGAGCGCCGCCGGCTCGCTTGCCGAGGCGTTTACCACCACCGTATACTTATCGGCGCCGTTCTCTTTAAGAAGCCTGCATATCTGCGCCACGCCCGACGCCTTTTGCCCGATCGCAACGTAAATGCAGATAACGTTTTTATCCTTTTGATTGAGTATGGTATCTATCGCGATAGAGGTCTTGCCGGTCTGGCGATCGCCGATTATAAGCTCGCGCTGACCACGACCTATAGGGAACATCGAATCTATCGCGAGTATGCCGGTTTGCATCGGCTCGCTTACGCTCTGCCTTTCTATTATGGCGGGCGCGGGCGATTCCACCGGCATATAGCTTTCGGCTTCTATCGCTCCCTTGCCGTCCACCGGACTGCCGAGGGCGTTTACCACCCTGCCTATAAAGGCGTTTCCCACCGGTATACCGGCGGTTTTGCCGGTCCTTTTCACACTGCTGCCCTCGGTTATCGGCTCATCATCGCCGAAAAGGACACAGCAAACGTGATCGCGTTTAAGCTCCTCCACCATACCGCGAACGCCGCCGGCAAAAATCAGTATCTCGCCGTAGCAAACGTTATAAAGACCGCTTACCGTTGCGATACCGTCGCCGACGGTAAGCACCGTTCCCCTTTTGGAAAACTCATCGGACGGCTCCCAGGAATCTATCGCCTCACGCATAAGGGATATCATATCCCCCTCGTTCGCGGCAAGACCTATGAGCATTCCACGGAGTTCGTTAAGGCGCTCTTCGGCGCGCGCGTTAAGCATCGGTTTTCTCCCCGGCTTTTTCGGAAAGCACCTTCTTTGCCGCCTCTACGGCGAGCTCGGCGATTTCCTTTCTCGCGTCGTTTATCATGGTGTTTTTCTCGCGCTGTGCGGCATCCTCGGCGTCGTCAAGCATCTTTTTCTTGGCTTTTTTGGCGTCTTCTATTATGCTTTCCGCCTTTTCCTCAGCCGCGATCCTTGAACGCTCCGCCTTTTCTGCTATTTCCGCCTCGGCGTTTGCGAGTTTATCCCCGGCTTCCTTTAAAAGCGCTTCCGCCTTAGCGAGTTTTTCGCCGGCGGCGGCGTCCGCCTCCTCATATTTCTTTGCCCGATCGTCCATAAACTTTTTTACCGGCTTATAGAGTATCAGATAAAGCCCGCCGAAAAGCAGAACGAGGTTGAGCATATGAAGCAGGATCTGTTGTAAATCAATATTAAGTGGTAGCGACATACCTGCACCGCCTTACAGCACGAATATAATAAGAATTGCCACTATAAGCGCATAGATGACCGCCGTTTCGATAAAAACAAGACCGAGCATAAGGGCGGTCCTTATTTTGCCGTCCGCTTCGGGCTGGCGGGATATGCCGTCGGTCGCCTTTGAGATCGCAAAGCCCATACTTATTGCGCCTACCGCCGCAACAACGGCTATGCATGCCGCCGCCGCGACCGCTCTGGCGGTCGTTCCGTTTGAGTTTTCTTCGGCGCTCTGTGCCGTCTGGGTTGCGGCGTCCTCGCCCTCGGCAAAACATACTACGCCGGAAAACGCGGCGAAGGCAAGCATTAAAGCCAACGCGAGCGCAAACACTCTTATCACTGTTCTTTTCATTTTTCTTTCCTCCGGTCTTTCCTTATTTTTTTAGGTTTTTCGGTTTTCTCGGATACTTCGCCGTAGAAAACCGCGGTAAGCATTGTTAAAACGTAGGTCTGGATTATCGCGTGGATGGCGGTGAACAAAACGCCTACAACTACGGGCAACGCGATACTGAGCCCCACGTAATAATAAACAAGTTCGTTAACAAGAAGTCCGCTAAGGAGCGCGCCGAAAAGGCGGAAGCTCATCGATATCGGCAGTGAAAACTCCTTAAGAGCGCTCAAGAATCCCTTGAAGCCGTTGCCGAATATCCCGCCGGACAGAATTATAAGATAGGAAGTAACGCCCATGGCGATAGCGCCGTTTATATCGGCGAGCGGCGCCGGCAGAGATATGCTCGCACCCGAAGTGGTTACCGCCTGAAGACCTAAAAGCTCAAACAGCGTTCCAAGGCAAATATAGGTTCCCGCCGTGAATACGTAAGCGCCTAAAAAACGGTTTTTGTGCGGACTGTTGCCCTTTGCGAGGTTATCGAAAAAGCCGACCGCCGCTTCTATCGCCGTTTGAAATTTTCCCGGTATGGTTTTAAACTTCGGCAGGGCGAAAACGCGGATGAGCAGGGCGACTAAAAGCAATATTCCCGTTACCGTAAACGCCGAGATGACCGCCGGATTCACGTCCTTTATACCGAAAAAGCTTATCCGGTTATCGCCGTGAAGCACCGCGTCACGCATAGTTTCCTTGATACTTTCGTTTTTTTGCGCGCCGCCGGCAAACAGCGAAGCAATAAGCAGTGCCGCCGCGCACAACAGCCAGACGGATATAAATATTATCCGCCTTTTCTTAGTCATACGCCGTCACCTCGCTTTTGCAGATTATTATTAAATAATTATACCACTGCTTTAAGAAATGTCAACCGCTTACGGCAAGTGTATCGCAGGATTGCGCGGCTTTGCAGTGAAGAAGACAACGGTTTCGATAACTTTTTATCGATATGCGGGGATAAAGACAAAAACGTTCGGGCGACTTCATCCGAAGTCGCCCGCTTTTTTATACCGCGGCAAAGCCGCTCATTATATCCGACGTCTGATATCGATTTGCCGATTCTGCCTTCCGCAGGATCAGTAAATCTTCACGTCCCAATCGATTCAGACATCAGATTTCAGATGTCAGACGTCAGACTATAGTGCGCCAAGGGCGCAATTAGAATATTTCTACATTCCAATCGCTTAAATACTGGAACAACCTTGTCAGGTCTTTATTGTTCACGCTTCCGTCGCCGTTAACGTCGAGCGCGGTTTTGTTTACCCCAACGTCCCAGTCACTAAGATACTGGAAAAGCCGCGTGAGGTCTTTATTGTTGACCGCCTTGTCGCCGTTTATATCGCCGGGGATATGCTCGGGTCCTAACGCCTTTTTGAAGGTATAAACAACGTAGGCGGTGTTAGTGTTTGCGGCAACGTAATCCTCGCCCTGTGTTAATACCTGAGTGTTGCCGATATAGGCGCTTACCGGATTAACAAACCGGCTGGCGTTGGAATTGCCCACCTTTGCGGGTATTAACTTGATTTCCGCCTTGTAACGCTCACCCTCAACAAACTTATCGTTTTCCCAAAGAGTATTACCCTGACTGTCATACCATTTAATACCGCCTACACCGTAGCTTGAATCCGCCAGATAATATTCAGGGTAAAGTGAAATATCCTTATAATCCGAAGGCGTTTTGCCGGCGCGCGGAGTAGCCATCTTCAAATTGATCAGCGAAACCTCTTTCTGCTTGCAGGAGAAGGCGTATTCTACCTGCTGATTGCAAACGCAGTCGCCGCCGGTGGTGACCGCCGAAGCGGGCAGATTGTTTACGGTAGCCGAAACAGTAGGTTCATACCATTTGCTGTGTGCAAATTCAAAGTCATCCTCGGTAATAAGATATACGTTCACCTGATATTCGTGCCCGTATATAAAGGTTTCATCCGAATATACCCAATCGGATTTTGTGAGGTCAAACCAACCGATACCGTTTCTAATATAGTATTTTCTTTCTGCTTCAGGAACAGGCCACGGCATATTATCGTCCAGATAACGGGTTTTGGCTGTATTTACCTTATAACCCGAGCCGTAGGTATAGTAGGTATAAGACGGTTTCTCGCCTGCGACGGGCTCGGTAATGCCGTATACGCCTATATTCTCCACCACCGAATCGTTGCACTCGCCGAAATCATACTCAACAGTGAGGTTGTGGTCGGGAGTCTTACCGTTCATTACCAGCGGCTTTACGTAATTACCGTTTACCTTTGCCCAAATGGTCGGCTCGGTATTATTGTAATTGCCGAACTCGCGGTTGCTTTTTGATTGGATATCAACGCTGAACTTATAATATTTGCCCGCGATAAAGGCGGTATTGCTGTTCATAAGCGTCCAGCCGCCCGTTCCGGTATTTGATACATACCATCTGCGATAGGTGGTAAGCGTAGCGCTTCCGCCCATTGCGTAATAAGCGGGGCTGTCACACCCAACGTTATAATTCGGCTTCTGCCCCTCTTTAGGCGCGGTAACGGTGATCGAAACTTCGCCTATTTCCTTTACGTAATCGCAGATATCGCAGCAATAGTCGTTATCTGCATCCACGTGCTGGCGAAGCCTTGATACCTCTCCGCAGCCGGCGCACACAAGGATATGCCCCGTATATCTCCTTTTTGCATAATTATACGGCTGCTGATGGCTTCTGTAATACTTGTAATACTGGTAATTATGCTTGGCGCTGAGCACCACGTCCATCGTTTTGGTCTCGTTGCCGTCCTCATCCGAGATGAAGCAGGTGTAAATATAATTTGTGCAACAGGAATCCTCGGGAGCTAAAATATAAAGATCGGGTCCGTCGTATTTTTCAAGTCTTCCCGGGGTGCCGATCGACACGTATCTGAGATTACTGCCGGCGCCGATCCTTCTCTTCCAAACATAGGTAAGCTTGCCCTCGCCCTTTGCCTCAACGCTGAAGTGGGCTATATTGCTTTCGTCATAGTCCTCATCCGGGCTGTGCGCGTAAACGTTTTTAACGTCCTTCGGCTGTTTCGTAACAAATATACTGCCGATCTCAAAGTCGCAGATATCGCATATACCGTCAACGTTATCGTCAACGTGGGGGCGCAGATTGGTGGTATGCTCGCATTCCTCGCCCACGCACTGTAAAACGTGACCGTATCTGTTCCTCTCTGCAAATTCATAAGGATGCTTATGCGATCTGTAATGCACGTAATACTGATAGTTGTGTATCGCCTCAAGCTTCACGTCGACCGTCTTCACCTGATTGCCGTTTTTATCGCTTATAAAACAGCAGATATAGGTCTCGTTGGTGCAGGAATCCGTATAGGCGAGAATATCGACCTCGGGACCGGAATAGTCCTCGATATCCTCCGGATCTTTAAGCTCCACGTAGGTCGGTTTGCCGCCGACGTAAGCCAGCCGGCACCACTTATAAGTAAGCGCGGTATCACCCACCGCCTTTACGCTGAAGTGGGCGAGATTTCTCTCGTCAAAATCTTCGTCGGGGCTGGTTACCAAAGCGCTTTTTGAATCCTTCGGCTGCTCTAAAATATGTATTTTAGCGTTTTTCGTGTAGCCGCAAACGGTGCAAATATCGCCTGAATTGTAGGTGTGCGCCGCTCTGCTTGTATAATGAAGGCTGTCGTCGCAGTAAAGGCAGGCGTGCCAGTGGTAATTTGCGTTCCAAGACCAATTCAAAGCCGGTCTCGCGTCATGGCCACCCGTGCTTGAATGATACTCATCAAAATGCTCGTTCCAGTCGGGGCTTTCCACGCATACCCACTCTGAGCAGTCGCACCCCGCCATAGCGGCTATGTCCTGACAGCATTCAAGACATAATCCGCAATCGTCGCAAATGCCTACGCATTCCGAGCAATGCTCAAAACAGTTAGGACAAACCTCGGCGCAGTTTGAGCAACTGCCGCAATCGGGGCAGACGTCCACGCAGTTGCCGCACAAATTGCAGTTTTCGCAGAATGCGTCGGCACATTCGCTGCAGTATTCGCCGCAATCCTCGCAGATGTTCGCGTCATCATTGCAGGCAAGACAACTCGGGCAGTGATCGCCGTTTGCCACCGCGCAATCCATACAAAGGTTGTGCGAGGAACAAATGTCCATACAGTCGGCGCAGATACCGCATTCCTCGCAGTATTCACCGCCGCAGTCGCCGTAGCAGCCGCCGCACTCGGGGCAGTGCATACCCGCATCGATAGCGCAATCAACGCATATCGTCATGCCCGCCTCTTCACTGCAGTATTCGCAATGTTCCACGCAATCGAAACACAGTTTACATTCTTCGCACCAGCCGCCCACTTGGAAATAACAGCCGCCGCACTCGGGGCAGTGAGCGCCCTCGTCGATGGCGCACTCAACGCAGATGATACCCTCGCCGAGATGTGCCGAGCAGGAATCGCATATTTCTACGCAATCGCAGCACAGGCCGCACTTTTCGCACCATTGCTCAGTTATCCTATAGCATCCGAAGCAACCC
>JAFZIK010000004.1 GCA_017554405.1 Clostridia bacterium
ATCAAACTCTCTAAAATTTGTATCTTAACGCCCTCAGGCGCTAAAACCGATTCCAGAACAGTCTTTTGACTCATTCTTACTTTAATGCTGACGCATTCTTAATTTTAATTCCAGATTTCTCAAAGAATTCTTAGGGTCCTTTTTTTGTTAGTCGTTGTTTAATTTTCAAGGTTCATATTTTTGTGTCCGGATCAAACTCTCTTTATGGCTATAGTCTCTGCCACGGGACGTAAGCCCCTTCGCTTAATCCTTCTTTTTCGGGCTTTTGCGCGCCCTATTGACCGCACAAATCCCTACGCCCCGTTTTTTTGGGCGCCCGATTATATTACCACATCCGCTACCTATTGTCAACACTTTTTTTAAGTTTTTTTACAAGTTTTTTGCCGCCTTTGTGGAAGTGGTAAAATCGCGCCGCAAGATATAGTATTCATCAAAAAAAGCCGCGTATTATCGCGGCAAAAAAGGCCTTTAAATCGCGCCGATAAGGGTTCGCAGTTTAAGGAGTATCTTTTTTTCGGCGCGGGACACCGAAACCTGGGTCATTGAAAGCTTTTTAGCTGTTTCCTCCTGGGTGAGCTGCCCGAAATACCGGAGTTTTATCACCTTTTGTTCCTCGGGTGAAAGCTTTGATACGGCGTTATCTATAAGGATACGGTTTTCGGTCTCCGATTCTTCCGAAACGGTCGGCAGGTCCATCTGGCGTTCGCCATCTTCGCTAAGCATAGTGAGCGATACCGCCGGCTGAGCCGCGTTTTGCGCGAGCGCCACCTCTTCGGGCGAGACGCCGAGCGCCTTTGCTATTTCAAAAACGGTCGGCTCGCGTGAAAGCTTACGCTCGAGGATCTCTTTTTGCCTTATTATTTTAAGCGAAAGTTCTTTTACGCCGCGGGACACTTTAACGCTTCCGCCGTCGCGGAACAGACGGCGTATCTCGCCGAGCACTACCGGCACGGCATAGGTGGAAAACTTAAAGCCAAGGCTTTGGTCAAAGGCGTCCGCCGCCTTTACAAGACCTACGCAACCGGCGCCGAAGAGGTCGTCATACTCAATACCGCGACCGACAAAGCGTTTACACAGGTGGTGAACAAGGCGCAGGTTTGCGTTTATAAGCTCTTCGCGTTCTTTGCTCTTAACCATTTACCGTTATTCTCGGGGATATTTTTTTAAGCATTGTGACGGTTGTTCCCCTGCCGACCTTTGAGGTGACCCTGATGCCATCCATAAAGCTTTGCATAACGGCAAAGCCGAGCCCGGCGCGCTCGCCGCCCACGGTAGTAAAAAGCGGTTGCATCGCCATATCCACGTTTTCTATGCCGCAGCCGTTATCGCGGATCTTTATTTTTATGATGCCGCCCTCTAAAATCTCTGCCATTATGTATACCTTGCCTATTTTTTCGGCGTAGGCGTGGACGATGCAGTTGGTTACCGCTTCGGAAACGGCAGTTTTGATATCGTTCAATTCCTCGAGCGTTGGATCGAGACCCGCCGCGAAGGCCGCTATGCACGCCCTTGCAAAGCCCTCGTTTGAAGAACGCGCCAGAAAATTCATACTGAACTTATTTATTGTTTGCATTTTTAACACCCTTTCACTTTAATTAATCTTTGCCAACCGGTTCATACCGGCAAGCTGCATTATTTTTGCTATCTGCGGCGAAGCCCCGGTTATATGAAGACTTGCGCCGGTTTTTTGCAGATTTCTGTATCTGCCCATAACGAGCCCTATGCCGGAGCTATCCATAAAGCTGACGCCGCCGAAATCCAGCACCAGCAGCGACGGCATATTTGAATCGACCGCGGAATCAATTTTTTCACGCATACCGGCGGCGCTGTGATGATCGATCTCGCCGGCAAGGTATGCCGTTACTACCTCGCCTTTCACCGTTATTTCAACTGCCATTGTTTTTTACCTCCGAAAAAGATGTGTATAAGAATTATATACACAGCGCCTCAAAAAGGATGTCGAGGCAAAGCAAAACATTATATATTGTTTTGTCGATTCCAAAAATTTACAGGTATTTATATATATAGGAAAGCAACAATACTATCAGGTCAATTAAAGCGGTGATTTTTCTCTGATTTGTTTTTCCCGCTGTTTGACCGTTTGATATAGCGGGAACGTGGATCTGTATTTTTTGTGTTTGTATCAGAAAAGTTTCCGCAAAAAACAGACCGCCGGTGTTAACCGACGGTCTGTTTCGGATCCGGATGACAGATTACAGATGACAGATATCAGATAGAAGGTGCGGCGGAGCCGCGGTATATATAACGGTCAGCCGGGGACGTCTGACCCTACGGTATATCAATTCAATATGCGCTTTGCACAAAACCGGCGGTGAGGAGTTCCTCGCCGCCGGTTTGTTAATACCGTTATTTTTTGAGCCGGGCTATGCTCGCCTCTATAAGTTTTATGTGCTGGAGGGCTTTTTCGAGTCCCTCTTTTTGCTTGGCGATAACCGCTTCGGGCGCCTTTGAGATAAAGCCTTCATTGTTAAGCTTATTCTCGAAGAACGCTTTATCGGCGTTGGCTTTTTCGAGTTCTTTACTAAGGCGCTCGAGTTCCGCCGCGATATCTATAAGCTCATTCATCGGCATATACGCGGTAGCCGAATCGGTAACTACGCAAACCGCGGTATCATCGTTATAAGAATCAACTACCGTGCTGTCCGAAGCGTAAGCGAGGCGGCAGATATAAGCAGCACCGCTTTTGAAGGTTTCGGGATAATCGGTTTTAATGAACACCTGCGCTTTTCTTGAAGGCGGAACGTTCATTTCGGCGCGGCGGTTTCTTATTGCCTTTATGACCTGCATTATGCGTTCGAACTCGGTTTCCTCGCCTTCAAACGAAAGCTCGGGGTCATACTTCGGGAAGCTGCTTACCATTATCACGGTATCTTCCGCGTGGGGCATACTTTGCCATATCTCTTCGGTTATAAACGGCATAAACGGATGAAGCAGTTTAAGGGTCCCCGTAAACACGAACACCAGAACCGCGCGGGCGGTATCCGCAGCTTTTTGGTCCTCACCGTTTAAGCGCGATTTACAAATTTCAATATACCAATCGCAGAAAACGTCCCAAATAAAGTCATAGAGTTTCTGCACCGCCATACCGAGTTCAAAGCGATCGAGATTATCTGTTACCTCTTTAGCAAGGGTATTATACTTTGAAATGATCCATTTATCCTCAAGCGCCAGATCGGATCTATCGAAGGTGAGGTTTTCCTCGCCCTTAAGGTTCATAAGTATAAACCTTGCGGCGTTCCATATCTTATTGGCAAAATTGCGGCTTGCTTCAACGCGCTCGGGTATATAGCGCATATCGTTGCCGGGGCTGTTGCCGGTGGCGAGTGAAAAGCGGAGCGCATCGGCGCCGTAGGTATCGATGACCTCGAGCGGGTCAACGCCGTTGCCTAAAGACTTTGACATTTTTCTGCCCTGCGGATCGCGCACAAGGCCGTGGATAAGCACGGTATCAAACGGCACCTGACCGGTTTGCTCGATCCCCGAGAACATCATACGCATTACCCAGAAAGGTATTATATCGTAACCGGTAACGAGAGTGTTGGTGGGATAATAATGCTTGAAGTCCTCGGTCTCCTCGGGCCAGCCGAGGGTTGAAAACGGCCAGAGCGCGGATGAAAACCAGGTATCAAGGGTATCGGGATCCTGGTGGATATGCGTGCCGCCGCAATGCGCGCAGCGTTTTGCGTCCTCACGGGAAACCGTTATCTCGCCGCAATCATCGCAATACCAGGCGGGTATGCGGTGGCCCCACCAGAGTTGGCGGGAAATGCACCAGTCACGGATATTTTCAAGCCAGTGGAAATAAACCTTTTCAAAGCGCGAAGGCACGAACTTGGTTTCTCCCTTTTTGACCGCCTCGATAGCGGGACCGGCGAGCGGTTTCATCTTAACGAACCACTGCTTTGACACGCGCGGCTCAACGGTGGTGCCGCAACGGTAGCAGGTGCCTACGTTATGATTATAATCCTCGGTTTTAACGAGGGCGCCCTCGGCTTCAAGGTCGGTGACTATCGCTTTTCTCGCCTCATACCTATCCATACCGGCATATTTCGGATAATCGGCGGTTATCTTTGCGTCCTCGGTAAGGACGTTTATTACCGGCAGATTATGGCGAAGACCCACTTCAAAATCGTTAGGATCGTGCGCAGGGGTTATTTTGACAACACCGGTGCCGAAATCTATTTCAACGTAATCGTCGGCGACGACCGGTATCTCGCGGTGAACTATCGGCAAAATAAGCGTTTTGCCCACTATATCCTTATATCTTTCATCGTTGGGGTTTACCGCAACAGCGGTATCGCCGAGCAAAGTTTCGGGGCGGGTGGTGGCGAGTTCAACGTAGCCGCTTCCGTCGCTGAACGGGTAGCGCAAATGCCAGAAATGCCCCGCCTGGTCCTCATACTCTACCTCGGCATCTGATATCGAGGTAAGGCAATGCGGGCACCAGTTGATTATGCGCTCGCCGCGATAGATAAGTCCTTTTTCGTAGAGATTTACGAAAACCTCGCGAACCGCTTTTGAACAGCCCTCGTCCATTGTGAAACGTTCCCTGTCCCAATCGCAGGAAGAGCCCATTTTTTTGAGCTGTTCGATAATTCTGCCGCCGTATTTGGCTTTCCATTCCCAGGCGCGTTTAAGGAAGCCTTCCCTGCCGATATCCTCCTTGGTTATGCCCTCTTTGCGCATTTCCTCGACTATCCTTGCCTCGGTAGCGATAGCGGCGTGATCGGTGCCGGGAAGCCACAGGGTATCGTAACCCTGCATACGTTTAAAGCGGATGAGGATATCCTGTAAAGTATTGTCAAGAGCATGACCCGTATGAAGCTGACCGGTTATGTTCGGAGGAGGGATAACTATCGTATAGGTTTCCTTTCCCTCTTGACGCTGCGCGTGAAAGTATTTACCTTCAAGCCACATTTTATATATACGGTCCTCAACGTCCTTAGGATCATACTGTTTTGCGAGTTCTTTACTCATTTACATCAACTCCAAAAGAAAATGTATAAATTAAAGCTTACGGATAAAACTAAAGGTGTCAGCCCGAAACGGCGTTTGTGATCCGGGCGGACAGACCGCCCGAATTGCAAATTCGCTTTTTGAGCGGTTTTTTTATTTTACAGCTCGATCTTTGTTTGAACCGCCTTGCCTGCCGGCGGGAGCGAACCCGCGGCGGGCAGATTCTTCGTGCGGTAGCGGTACTCGTTTTCAAGTTTACCGGCGGTATAGGTCTTTACCGAATGGATACGCTGACCCTTCTTTTGCGTCATAACGGCGATACCTCCGTTTTCTTTGGACGCCTTAAGCGGTATCGAGCCGGTATTTACAATAAGCATTTTGCCGCTTGTTGATTTGAGTATTATATCACGGTCTTCTGAAAAATGGAATACCGAATGCAGTTTATACTTATCGCAGTATGCCTTGATAAGCTTTTTGCGGTTGGTCTTGGTCTCATAAGACGAAAGCGGGACCTTGGCTATCCTGCCGTTATCGAAAACAAAAAGCATAAACCCGGAATAATCCTTCGTGGGCACCATATAGAGCGAGCTTTCGCCCTCATCGTAGCCGAGCTTGCCGGCGACGAAATCGCCGAGCACGCTCGCCTTGCCGTCCGCAAAATCGGCGGCGCGGCTCTTATACACCTGCGAAGCGGTAGTGAAGAACAAAAGGTCGTAATCGTTTGCCGCTTCCACCGTTTGGATGATCTTATCGCCTTCTTTGAGCTTTTGCTCGCCGCTCATACGAAGCGACTGCGGGGTTATCTTTTTAAAGTAACCGTCACGGGTAAAGAAGAAAGTCACCGGCGAATCGTCCACCGCTTCGGCGGTATCGGTAAGATCATCATCGGTAGCGGCAACGATAGCGGTTTTACGGTCTACGCCGTATTTCTTTATGACCTCGGTAAGCTCATCGACTATTATGCGTTTGATCTTTGCCTTACTATCGAGGATCGACTGCATTTCTTCAATGGTGCTTTGCAGTTTTTCTATATCTTCGAGGCGGTTTATGATATACTCGCGGTTTAAATGGCGAAGCTTTATTTCAGCCACGTATTCCGCCTGGATCTCATCGATACCGAAGCCGATCATAAGGTTCGGGACTACCTCTTTTTCCTCTTCGGTTTCGCGGACTATCTTTATCGCCTTATCGATATCGAGCAGGATCTTTTGAAGACCCTTTAAAAGATGAAGCTTATCCTCAGCCGCCGAAAGCTGGAAATAGACCCTGCGGCGGATGCACTCGCTTCTGAAGGCGACCCACTCGCTTATTATCTCTTTTACGCCCATAACGCGAGGCGTGCTGGCGATAAGGATATTGAAGTTGCAGGCGAAGCTATCCATAAGCGGGGTCATCTTATAAAGCTTGCTCATAAGCTTTTCGGGGTCGGTGCCGCGCTTAAGATCTATGGTTATCTTCATACCCGAAAGGTCGGTTTCGTCTCTAATATCGTTTATTTCGGTTATTTTTTTAGCTTTTACAAGCTCGATAACTTTTTCAATGATCGCCTCGACAGTAGTGGTGGGAGGTATCGAATCGATATCTATACAGTTGTTTGATTTATCGTAGGTATACGTGCCGCGCACCTTAAAACTTCCGCGCCCGGTATCATATATCCTTTCCATCTGCTCGCGGTTATAAAGCAGTTCGCCGCCTATAGGAAAATCGGGCGCCAAAAGAGTATCGGCAACGTTTATATCGTTATCCTTTATATAAGCTATGGTGGTTTCGCATACTTCTTTAAGGTTAAACGAACAGATCGTGCTGGTCATACCGGGGGTAATACCGATATTATAGTTTACAAGCACCGTAGGAAAGGTAACCGGAAACAGCACCGGCTCCTTCATAGTGGCATCGTAGTTATCAACGAAATCCACCGTATCCTTGGTTATATCGGAAAAGAGCTCGGCGGCTATCGGCGCAAGCTTCGCCTCGGTATACCTTGCGGCGGCGCATTTCATATCCTTTGAATATGCTTTACCGAACGAGCCCTTAGAGGTTATAAACGGGTGCAAAAGCGCGCCGTTACCTTCCGAGAGGCGCACCATCGTTTCATAGATCGCCGCATCGCCGTGAGGATTAAGCTGCATCGTTCTGCCCACGATATTAGCCGACTTTATGGTAGGTCCTTCCAAAAGCTTCATATTATACATCGTATAAAGAAGCTTTCTGTGCGACGGCTTAAAGCCGTCAATTTCCGGAAGCGCACGCGAAACGATAACGCTCATCGCGTAGGGCATAAAGTTTGATTTGAGCGTTTCGGTAACGCTCTCGTCCACAATAGTTCCGGCGCCGGCAATGTATGCGTCAGCCGTGGTGTTCTTTGGTTTTACCGCCTCTGCTTTTTTCTTTCTTGAAGCCATTTATAAACTCCTTAGTTTCTTAACTTAAATCAATATCATCCATATAAAGATATCCGTTTTCGGTGATATAATCCTTTCTGCCTTCGGTATTATCGCCGAGAAGCAGATCAAACATCTCTTCGGTTACCTGCGCATCATCCGGCGTTATCTTTATAAGCCGGCGGGTATCGGGATTCATTGTGGTAAGGTTCATCATATCGGGTTGGTTTTCGCCAAGTCCCTTACTGCGCTGAAGGGTGTATTTTTCTTCGCCTATTTTTTCGAGTATTTCCTTCTTTTCGTTCTCATCGTAGGCAAAATAGGTCTTTTGCCTGGTGTTTATTTCATAAAGCGGGGTTTCGGCTATAAACACCTTGCCTTCGGTTATGAGCGTGGGCATAAGGCGGTATATCATTGTAAGGATGAGGGTTCTTATATGGAAACCGTCAACGTCCGCATCGGTGCAGATTATTATTTTGTTCCAACGCAGATTATCAAGATCAAAGTTAGAGAGTTTTTTGTTTGAACTTGATTTTACCTCAACACCGCAGCCGATCACCTTTAAAAGATCGGTTATTATCACGTTGCTGAATATCTTGTTATATTCCGATTTAAGGCAGTTAAGCACCTTGCCGCGGACCGGCATGATCGCCTGATACTCGGCGTCGCGCGCGAGTTTGCAGGAGCCGAGCGCCGAATCGCCCTCAACTATATAAAGCTCACGCTCGGCAACGTCACGGCTGCGACAATCGACGAACTTTTCGACCCTGTCCACCATCGAGTTACTGCTTTGAAGCGTTTTCTTTATGTTGATGCGCTCTTTTTCGCTTCTCTCGCGGCTGCGCTTGTTTATAAGTATCTGATCGGCGATCTTATCGGCTTCCGCCTTGTTCTCAATAAAGTATATCTCAAGCTGATGTCTGAGAAACTCGGTCATCGCATCGGCGATAAACTTGTTTGTTATCGCCTTTTTGGTCTGGTTCTCATAGGAAGTGATGGTTGAAAACGAGGATATCACCAGCACCATACATTCTTCTATATCGGCAAAGGTGACCTTGCTTTCGCCCGACTTATACTTGCCCGCCTGCTTTATATAAGCGTCCAGCTGATAAACAAAGGCGTTGCGCACCGCCTTTTCGGGCGCGCCGCCGTATTCGAGCCAGCTTGAATTATGATAGTATTCCTTAAGCTGATGAACGTTTGAAAAGGTTAGCGCCACGTTGATTTTTACCTTATACTCGGGCTTATCCTCGCGGTCACGGCCGCGGCGCTCGGTATGCCACAGCTGAACCGAGGCAAGCTTGTCTTCACCGACCACTTCGTTTATATAGTCTTCAATACCGTTTTTGTAAACTATCTCGCGCGTGATGAACCGCGAGCCCTGCTGTTCGCGGAATTCAAACTTAAGACCGTTGTTTACTATCGCCTGCCGCCGCAGGGTATCTGTAAAATATTCCGCGGGAACGTTTATATCGGTGAAAACGTCGATATCCGGTTTCCAGCGGGTCTTAGTTCCTGTATCCTTGCCGGAATAGGGCTCCTTTTTAAGTCCGCCTACGTTATAGCCCTTTTCAAAATGAAGGTTATACTTGTAGCCGTCACGCTTTATCTCAACGTCCATATACTCGGAGGAATACTGCGTAGAGCAAAGACCGAGCCCGTTAAGGCCTACCGAATACTCGTAGTTTGCGCCGTCGTTGGTATTATACTTACCGCCGGCGTAAAGCTCGCAATAAACAAGCTCCCAGTTAAAGCAGTTTTCCTTACTGTTATAATCGACCGGACATCCGCGTCCGAAATCCTCTACCTCTATAGAACCGTCGCTGTAAAGAGTAACTATTATTTTTTTGCCGTAACCCTCGCGCGCCTCGTCGATGGAATTTGAAATGACCTCGAAAACCGAATGCTCGCAACCGTCAAGCCCGTCCGAGCCGAAAATGACCGCCGGGCGGTTTCGGACCCTATCCGGACCCTCAAGCTTTTGTATGCTTTCATTACCGTATTCAACCTTGTTTGCGGACATTACCTTTCCTCCTGAAATACAAGTCGTATACAGACCTTATTATATACCATATATTGTGGTTTAGTCAAGGGATAAAGGCAAAAAAATACTCCCGGTTTTACCGGGAGCATAAGAATCCGATGCAAGTGTTAAAGACCGATATACGGTTGGGGATTTATCCTGTCATCCCCCACGTGAACTTCAAAGTGGAGGTGGTAGCCGGTTGAATAACCGGTCGATCCGACAAGCGCTATAACCTCGCCCGCCGAAACCTTATCGCCAACGCTAACGTAGATCTTGCTTGCGTGAGCGTAAAGGGTGGATAAACCGTTACCGTGATCGATAACAACGCAATTACCGTAACTGCCGCTTCTTCCTGCCGAAACCACCGTTCCCGCCGCTACCGCCATTATAGCGGTGCCGCTCGGAGCGCGAAGGTCAACACCCTTGTGACCGTCCTTGCCATAGGGGCAGGAAATCTCCCAGGTGCCGGAAGGAAGCGGGAAAATGAACCCTGTTTTAAGAGAATACGTTGAGCCGGTCGAAGCCGTGCCTACCGTTATTATCTCATTGACCGGTTCTTTAACTGTTTCTATGCTCTCGGTGATCTCTCCCGTAAGCTCGCCGTTTATATAAACAACGTTCTTTGTTACGCACTCGATACCTTCCTGACCGCACTGTTCTACGTTTCTGTAGCCGACCTTCTGATCGGAAGTTCTGTTGGTCACCGTTTTATAGGCGACCGCGCGGTTTTCGGATATCTTGGCGGTCGTTTTAACGTTAAGCGCGCTGATAGCCGGGGCAAGGTCTGATATATCGGATACTTCGCTTGAAAGGTAGTATCCTTCTTCAACCAAAACTTCGGCGCAAAAAGCGCTTTCGGATGCAGCGGCGCCGACAACGCCGGTATATGCCGACCTGCGCGCGGCAAGCGCCTCTTCAAGGCTCTCCGTATCGGCGCAGCCGACAGCGGCGCCGTCAACAACAAGGCGCGAAGCCAAAACGATCTCATCGGTGTTATCTATAATGGTATCCACCATTTTATCGCAATCGTCAAAATTGCTTTCAAGCGTAAAGACCGTTTCTATATCCGCCTGCGGCAATACGTCCTTGACGTTTTCGCCCTCGACTATATCCGCCACAAGATCAACTGCGGCATAATAGACCTGCTTATCGCTTATAACGCATACCGGCTTGCCGTTGAGCTTTACCTTGTATGCTATACGGGCGCCGCCGAAAACAACGCTCAAGACGACCGCAAAGGAGGCTAAAACGCAGAAGGATGAAAATATTATATTTTTAGAATTATTTGTTATTTTTCCCATAACGGTTTTCATTCCGCCTTTAACGGAAGAAAAGCATTTGCTGATAATAACGCATTCTCCTAACCTGTTTCAAAAGTTACAATTTTGTAATCCTTACGATACTATTATACACAAAAGTTACAAAATTGCAACCTTTTTTAATAATTTTTAATATTTCTTAACATTTTCCGGGAAACCGGGCAATAAAAAAACCCCGCAAACGCCTGATCATTACAGGGCTTGCGGGATTTTGAGCGCTTTTTAAAAGAAGGATAACTGATTGGTATCGGGCAGGTCGGAAAGCGCGCCGAGTTCGTTAAGCTTTTCTATAATGGTTTTTGAAACGCCCGCGCTTATGCCGAAATCTTCTTTGGAAACGTAATCCTCCTTAACGGCGGCTTCATAAAGCGAATACGCCGCCTTTTCGCCTACGCCGGAAAGCGCGCCGAAGGGCAGACGCATCCTGCCGTCCTCCGGCATAAATTTCATTGCCTGCGAATGCTTTATATCTATAGGAAGGACTTCAATACCTCTTGACATCATTTCGTTGAAAATAAGAAGGTTGTTATAAATATCCGTTTCCTTCTTAGAGGCTTCCTTGCCCTTTGCGGCTATCTCGCCTATAAGCGCGCGGACCGCACCGTGCCCCTTCAGCAATGTCTCAACGTCGATATTTTCAGGCCTTGCGGTAAAATAGGCGCAATAGTATTCAAGCGGACGGTGGACCTTATACCAACCTATTTTCAGAGCCGATATAACGTATGCCGCGGCGTGGGCTTTAGGGAACATATACTCGATTTTTTTACAGCTCTGGATATACCATTCGGGAACACCGACCGCGCGCATATCCTCCGCCATGGCGTTCCAATCCTCTTCGGATATCTTGCCCTTGGCATACATTCCCTTACGCACCGTTTCGGTTATTTTGAAGGCGCGGCCTTCATCCATACCCATTTGTATAAGGTATACCATTATATTATCTCTTGTTCCGATAACCTCGCTTACGGTGCAGGTGCCGTCGTCGATAAGCGATTTGGCGTTGCCGTGCCAGACGTTGGTGCCGTGGGAAAGACCGGATATCTGCAAAAGGTCGGCAAAGGTGGTGGGCTTACAGTCGATAAGCATATCCCTTGTAAGCTTGGTGCCGAACTCGGGCAAACCGAGCGTTCCGGTTTTTGAGAATATATCGTCGGGTGAAACGCCCAGCTCATCGGTGGAGATAAACAGATTCATTACCCGCCTGTCACTCATAGAAACATCGTTTACGGATATGCCGGTGTATTCCTCTAAGTATTTATATGTAGTAGGAACAACGTGACCGAGCTCATCAAGCTTAAGTATTGTATCGTGGATGGAATGGAAATCAAAATGCGTGGTTATTATATCGGATTCGGGATCGTCCGCGGGGTGCTGGACCGGACAAAAATCATATATCGACATATTTTCCGGAACTATTATCATGCCCGCCGGATGCTGACCGGTAGTCATCTTTACCTTTGAGTTTTCAACCAGCTTTGCGAGTCTTTCGATTTCGAGCGGGCTTAAAGTAATACCCATTTTTTCGGCGTATGCCTTTGTAAATCCGAAAGCGGTTTTTTCGGCTATCGTGGTTATGGTGCCCGCCTTGTAAACGTTACCGGCGCCAAAGAGAGTCTTCGTATACTCCTGAACGTCGTTCTGGACCTCATCGGAAAAGTTGAGGTCTATATCCGGCACCTTATCGCCCTTGAACCCCAAGAAGGTTTCAAACGGGATGTTGTGACCGTCGCGCCCTAAAGGCATACCGCAAACCGGACAGTTTTTCTCGGGCAGATCGAAGCCGGAGCCGTATTCGCCGCTAGAAAAAAACTCGCTGTAATGGCAGTTGGGGCAAACGTAGTGCGCCGGAAGAGGATTTACCTCGGATATACCCGCCATGGTGGCAACGAACGATGAGCCGACCGAACCTCTGGAGCCCACAAGATAGCCCTTTTCTTCACTGTATGCCACGAGCTTTTGCGCCGATATATACATTATGGAAAATCCGTTGTTTATTATCGAATTAAGCTCTTTTTCAAGCCGTTTTTCGACTATTTCAGGCAGGTTTTCGCCGTAAATGCGGTGGGTGTTATCCCAGCATATCTTTTTAAGCAGGTCATCCGAGCCCTCTATGGTCGGCGGATAGTTGCCCTCCGGCACGGGGATAACGTCGCCCGATATCTTATCGGCTATCATATTGGGATTATCTATAACAAACTCCGCCGCGCGGTCGCCAAAATAATCGAAATCGGCGAGCATTTCCTCGGTGGTTTTAAAATAGAGCGGCGCCTGGAACCCGATATCGTCAAACCCTTGACCGGCAAGGACTATCTGGCGAAGTATGCCGTCCTCCTCGCGGAGAAAATGCACGTCTCCGGTGGCGACCACCGGTTTTGAAAGCTCGTCCGCTATCTCTACTATTTTACGGTTGAAATCCTTTATTACCTCAACGCTTGTAACGTGTTTGAAGCGATTGATTACCGCGTTGCCCCTTTTATCGGTTTTATCGGGCGCGGCGCTCTCGCGGACCATAAAGGCGTTGTTGCCTATCGGCTGTATCTCGAGATAATCATAGTATTTCGCTATCTCGAGCAGTTCTTCCCTGCTTTTCCCGTCCACCACGGCGCGGTATAACTCGCCCTGCTCGCAGGCGGAGCCGATTATAAGACCCTCGCGGTATTTATCAATCTCGCTTCTAAGCGTTATCGGTCTTGAATGGAAGCAGTTCAGGTGAGCGCCGGATACAAGTTTATAAAGGTTTTTAAGTCCGGTTTTGTTTTTAACGAGTATTATCTGATGATTGCGCAGTTTGCCTATTTCCTTTGAGGAAAGGTTGCTTATATCATGACGTATATCGTCTATAAAATAACTCTCTACGCCGTAGATCACCTTGAATTCCCCGCCGGATTTTCTTATTGACTTTACCGCCTCGGCGGCGGCAGGGTATGACTGCACAACGCCGTGATCGGTTATGGCTATCGCCTTATGACCCCACGAATACGCGGTTTTTATGATATCACCCGCGCTCGATACGGCGTCCTTTGCGGACATATTGGTATGGCAATGAAGCTCTACGCGGCGAAGCCCGGCGTAATTATCCTTTTTTTCATACTTTACGACCGTTGCAAGCGCCTTGACCTCTACCATAAAGCTGTTTGACCAGTTATCGAAACCGTAACTGCCGTTTACGATGACCGCCGCGCCGTCCTTGAGCGCCTTTAACGATTTTTTGAAACGGATGATATCGCCGTCAGAATCCGATGAATCAAAAAACTTTTTAAGGTATGCGGCGAAGGTGTTGGTGCCGTCGCCGAAATTGAAACGCGCCGTGACCATTTTGCCGCCGCGGCGGGTATTAACGTCCTTGAACTCAAGCCCCCAGACCTCGCCCCATGCCGCTATCGCTACCTGTTCATCCGGGTTTGCGGGCGGGATAATGCTTTTAAGCGGGCGAACCGCGGTATCTATCCTTCTGCCGTAAAAAAGCTTTGCGCTTTCGAGGTATACCGGCAGACCGTCAGCCGGTTTATAATCGTATACTATCTCGGTTTTTTCCGGCTCTGCCTTAACCTTTTTAGGCGTTTCGGGAGCCGGCGCGGGTATGGCTTCCTCCGGCTCGGTCAGCTGGCCCGAAAAGGTGACCTCAGGCACAAAACCGAAAAGACGGTTTATTTCGGCGCAAAAGCGCGCCGGGAAGGCAGACGCGGTTATCGTTTCATATCCGCCGTATTTAAGGCAGATATCAACGCGGTTTTCCTCTATCGTATATTCCGCCTTGTTGAAGTAACCGTTCAAAGCAACGTTTTTAAGGCGCAGGGCGTTTACGGTATCCTCTACCGCCGCCTTGCAGAACGCCTGGCGCTCATAGCTAATATCAAGATAAGCCGAGTTTAATTCGAGTTTCGCTTTAATCACGGAAGAAAACTCGTTTTGCAACTTTGTTTCAATATATTCACGGCTTGAGAGGGCGATCGAAACGGTGCGATTCTTCATATCAAGATCGCACCTGCTTACCTCTGTGTTTTTAAAAGCCTTTAATAAATCCTCGCCTATGTAACTGCCGAACAGACCGCAAAAATCCAACATTTTAAACCTCTACATTTTTTCTGTTTCCGAAATGAGCGCCTCAAGCAACCTGTCTTCGGGTATGTTTGAAGCGATGATCTTTCCCTTTTTAAAGAGCACGCCGCAGCCCTTGCCGCCGGCAATGCCTATATCCGCCGCCGCCGCTTCGCCGGGGCCGTTTACAACGCACCCCATTACCGCGACCGTAATATCCTTGTTCAGACCCGCAAGCCGCCTTTCCGCTTCTTTGGCTATGCCGATAAGGTCGATCTCGGTCCTGCCGCAGGTGGGGCAGGAAACGAACCGGACGCCGCCCTTTCTTAAACCTATGGCGCTAAGCAGACGCTTTGCCGCCAGGACCTCCTCCACCGGATCGTCCGTAAGCGATATGCGGACGGTATCGCCTATGTTTCTGAGAAGGAGCCCTCCGATGCCGGCGGCGGATTTAAGAGTTCCGCCGCTTAACGTTCCGGCTTCGGTGACCCCGAGGTGAAGCGGATATTCCACCGTTTCACTTGCTAAAACGTATGCGTTATACATCGTTTGAACGTCGGATGATTTAAGGGATAAAACTATATCCGAAAAATCATATTTTTCGAGCATTTTTATATGCTTTTTGCCGCTTTCTAGCAACGCCTCAGGCGTGGCGGCGCCGAAGCGGGCGAGTATATCCTTCTCGAGCGAGCCGGAATTAACGCCTATCCTTATGGGAATATTTTTCTGTTTGCATATCCTTACCACCTCAAGAACGCCCTGCTCATCGCCGATATTCCCGGGATTTATCCTTATTTTATCGGCGCCCGCTTCGGCGGAAAGCACCGCAAGGCGCCAATCAAAATGGATATCCGCCACTATCGGTATACCGGTGTTTCCCTTTAATGCTTCAAGCGTTTTTACCGCCTGCCTGTCCGGCACAGAAACGCGGAGTATCTCGCAGCCGGCTTCCTCTAATTTTTTTGCCGAGGCGACATTGCCCGCTATATCGTGAGCCGGAACCGCCAGCATGGACTGTATGCTTACAGGAGCGCCGCCGCCTATGGCTACGCCGCCCACAGTTACTCTTTTAGTTGTTTTGTTTGTATACATAAACTTCACCTACCCGAAGATGAGCGACCAGATATCCTTTGCGGTTATAAGCAGCATAAACGCGATAAGCAATATAAATCCCACGGTATGAACGGCATATTCGTATTTTTCCGGCACCTTTTTACGCCTTATCATTTCTATCAGAATGAACAGGAGACGTCCGCCGTCCAGCGCGGGAAGCGGCAGAAGATTGAATATTCCGAGATTTATAGTAATAAGCGCCGCTATGGGCAAAAGACTAATAAGACTTTGCTTTGCCGCGCCGCCTATCGCGGCGGTAACGCCCACGGGACCCGATACCGCGCTTATGCCGAATTTGCCCGAAATAAGGTCTATAAGCGAGCGCCATATGACGGCGCAAAAGGATATGGCGGTTTTAAAGGTCTCGGCAATGTAATTCCAAAAGGTCTTTTCCCTGCCGTAAATCTTAAAATCCCAATCTATATACGATATGCCGTTTTCCTCAAAAGTGGCAAACTTAACACTTTTAAGCTCAACCTTTTTACCGTCCCTTTTAACGGTCATATCAAGCGTTCCGTCCTTTACGTTCGTAAACGCATAACTTAAATCGTATGCGGTGTATATCTTTCTGCCCTCCACCGCGATTATTTCATCGTTTACCTGAAGACCCGAACTGCTGCTTACGGCGTTTTCTTCAAACTTGGCAACGATATTCGTTGCAAACATTTCCTGGGGCGCCAGATAAACGGCTATGAGAACAAAGCCGAGTATCAGGTTGAAAACCGCACCCATTATAACGATTATAAATCTGCGCCACGCCGCCTTGTTGCAAAAGGCGCGGGGATCATCGCTTTCAGAATCCTCGCCCTCCATAGCGCAATACCCGCCGAGCGGGACAAGGTTAAACTTATATACGGTCTCACCGCGTTTTTTTGAAAAAAGCTTCGGACCGAAGCCCACCGCGAACTCGTTTACCCGGACGCCCAGAAGCTTTGCCGAAATAAAATGCCCGAACTCGTGGATTATTATAAGAAGTATGAAAACAAAAACCGCCACAAGATACGGCCAGATATTGTTCCATACGTTTAAAACGCCTTGAATAAAAATCACACCCTAATTTTATCGATCACAAACTGCCTTGCCGCGCGGTCCGCCTCGAATATATCCTCAAGCGTATAATCGACTTTATTTGCCTGATTATCCATTGCCGCCGCGTTAAGCTCGGCGATCTGCAGAAAGTTTATTTTTCCGTTTAAGAAGAGCGCCACCGACTGCTCGTTGGCGCCGTTTACCGCCGCGGGGTAAAGGCCGCCCATTTCTATCGCCTTGACGCACAGCGGCAAACACTTGAACGTTTCGGTATCCGGGCGCGCAAAGGTGAGCGTTCCTATATCGGAAAGACTTAACCGATCGAGAAAAGCGCCCCTTTCGGGATAGGTGAAAGCATATTGGATCGGTATCTTCATATCCGGCGTGCCGAGCTGGGCTATCACCGCCCCGTCGGCAAGCTCCACCGCCGAATGCAGAATGCTCTGCCTGTGGATAAGCACCTCTATATCAGAGGGCTTTACGCCGAAAAGATGCACCGCCTCTATCACCTCAAGTCCCTTGTTCATAAGGGTGGCGCTGTCAATGGTGATCTTGTTGCCCATAGACCAGTTCGGGTGATTGAGTGCCTCGGCTACCGTAACGTTTTTAAGCTCTTCACGGGTCTTGCCGTAAAACGGACCGCCCGAAGCGGTGAGGATTATGCGCTTAAGCGCACCGGCGGGAGCGCCCCCGAGCGATTGAAATATAGCCGAATGCTCACTATCCACCGGAAGAAGCCGGACGCCGTGTTTTTTGCAGAGCGCATTTATTATAGGGCCTGCCGTTACCATTGTTTCCTTGTTTGCAAGGGCTATATCCGAGCCCGCCTTGATCGCCGCAACGGTCGGCTTGAGCCCCGCTATGCCTACTATCGCGGTAAGCACTATATCTGCGCCTAACGCCGCCGCTTCTATAACGCCGGATTCACCGTATAATACCTTTATTCCGGTATCCTTAAGGGCGGCTTTAAGCTCTGCCGCCGCAGAGGTATCGTAAACCGCCACTATTTCCGGTTTAAAGCGGCGCGCCTGTTGTTCGAGCAGCTTAATGTTTCTGCCCGCCGCGAGCGCGCAAACCGAAAGATCGCCGTTTTTTTCTATAACTTCGAGCGCCTGAGTGCCGATAGACCCGGTCGATCCCAAAACAGTTATTTTTTTCATCTTATTACACCTAAAAGCATAAGCGCCAGCATGGCGGGTGAAATAAACAGCATACTGTCAAACCTGTCAAGTATCCCGCCGTGACCGGGTATAAGATTGCTGAAATCCTTTTCGCCTACACTGCGTTTGACCGCCGAGGCAAAAAGATCGCCGAGCATTCCTATGCCGCACATAAGGACCGTTATACCGAGCATGGCAAGCATATTTGCTTCTGTTCTAAAGCCGAACAGTATCGCCGCCGTGACAGCCAGGCTCAGCACTATTCCGCCCACCGCGCCCTCGACCGTTTTCTTGGGGCTTACGTGTTCGCAAAGTTTATGGCGGCCCAAGGTTACGCCGGTAAAGTAGGCGCCGGTATCGCAGATGCTCGAAAAGTTTATCACCAGCAATAAATAGTATATTCCGTCATGCCTTGTAATAATACAGTCAAGCGTTGCAAACGCCGCGCTATACATAAACGGCGCTCCTAAAAGCGCAAGTATCTCTTTTATATCAAAATCCTTCTTTTCGGTTATAAGGGAAAGTGTGAAAAGAAGTATGTATATCATCGTTGCAAGCAGGAGATAGGAAAGCGAACTGCTTATCTTTGATACGTCTACCTCCGTTTGACTCATACAAACATCGTATGCACCGTGCAGGATATCCGAAACAGAAAAGAACGCCGCCGCTGCGTAAAGGCAGGCGGCCGCTTTTCTGAAAACGTTTCCGGTCTTAACGATATAGTGCAGAATCTCAAATGTTGCCGCCACGGAAAGAAGGAGCAAAAGCCCGGTTATTATCCAGAAGCTGTATAGGTAACCGGTCACCAGAACGGCTATAACGATGCTTATCATAACCGTGGCGGAAATAATCCTTGTTTTCATTTGTTATCCTCTACTCCGCCGAATCTTCTGTTTCTTCGGCTGAAATCACTTAACGCCTTATCAAGATCCTCGGGTTTAAAATCAGGCCAGAGAATATCCGAAAACCAATACTCGGCATACGCCGATTGCCAGATAAGGTAGTTTGAAAGGCGGTATTCGCCGCTGGGTCTTATTATGAAATCGGGGTCGGGCTGACCGGCGGTATAGAGCCGGTCGCTTATCGCCTGCTCGGTGATATCTTCCGGACCAAGCCCCTCGCTTACTATCCTTTTTACGGCGTGAACTATCTCATCCCTGCCGCCGTAGTTAAGCGCTATGTTGAGGTGAAGCCCGGTAGCATCCGCCGAATCCGCCTCAGCCTTTAACATCAGTTCTTTGATATCCTCTGCAAGCGGCGTTCGGTCGCCGATAAACTCAAGCCTTATGTTCTCGCCCTTGAAATTATCGGTATCCTTGAGATAATCGCGCAAAATATTCATTATGTTATCAACTTCGGATTTCGGTCTTTTCCAGTTTTCGGTGGAAAAGGCATAGACCGTAAGATACTTAATGCCTATTTTGTTGCAGTAACGCGCTATCGTTTTAAAGGTTTTTGAGCCCGCCGCATGACCCGCCGAACGCGGCAGAGAGCGTTTTTTCGCCCATCTGCCGTTTCCGTCCATAATTATCGCGATATGCTTTGGCAAAACCGTTGTTTCGATTTGTTTTTTCTTTTTGAAAAACAAGCCCTTATCCCCCAAGCGAGGTTATATCTCCATTATCTCTTTTTCTTTTGAAGCGGCAATGGAATCGATATCCTTGCAGAATTTATCGGTAAGATTCTGGATCTTCTTTTCGCCGTTTGACTCATCGTCCTCGGTGATCTCGTTGTTCTTTTTAAGCGCCTTAAGGTCATCCATGGCGCCGCGGCGCTGATTCCTTATGGCTACCTTTGAATCCTCCGCCTTCTTGCGAACTTCCTTTACTATCTCCCTGCGGCGTTCCTCGGTAAGGGGCGGGAAATTGAGGCGGATTATCTTACCGTCGTTCTGCGGATTGATGCCGATATCCGAGGTAAGTATCGCCTTTTCGATCTCGCGAAGCGTTGAAGCATCCCACGGCTGGATTATAAGCGTGCGCGCTTCGGGGACGGATATCGCCGCCATCTGATGGATCGGGGTGGGAACACCGTAGTAATTGACCGATATGCGCTCAAGAACGGCGGCTGTTGCCCTGCCGGCGCGAATGGATTTATACTCGCGCTCGAGTGCCTCTATGGTTTTGTTCATTTTCTCTTCGGTTGTTTTAAAAAGCTGCTCCATAAACGTTGCCTCCTTAATTATTCTACCAGAGTGCCTATGTTCGCGCCCGTGACCGCCGCAACGATGTTATCGGGGTCGTTGAGGTTAAACACAAGTATCTTTATTTTGTTATCCATGCAAAGCGAAGCCGCCGTGCTGTCCATAACGTGAAGCTCGCGCGCCAACACCTCGTGGTGGGTAAGCTTATCAAATTTAACGGCGCCGGGATTGGTCTTCGGGTCAGAATCGTAAACGCCGTCAACGTTGGTCGCTTTGAATATAACGTCGGCTCCGATCTCCGCCGCGCGAAGCGCCGCCGCGGTATCGGTTGAGAAGAACGGGTTGCCCGTGCCGCAGCCGAATATCACCACTCTGCCCTTTTCAAGGTGCCTTATCGCTTTGTTTCTTATATACGGCTCGGCGATCTGGCGCATTTCGATAGCCGTTTGAACGCGCGAGGTAACGCCGAGCTGTTCAAGCGCATCGCAAAGAGCAAGAGAATTTATGGTGGTTGCGAGCATCCCCATATGGTCAGCCCTTGTTCTGTCCATATCCCCGCTGGATCTGCCGCGCCAGAAGTTGCCGCCGCCTACGACTATGGCGACCTGAACGCCCATATCCACGCAGGTTTTTACCCTGCGGCAAACCTCAATGACCTTTTCAAAATCGATACCGGTGCCCTTTTCTCCCGCCAGCACCTCACCGCTGAGCTTGAGCAATACCCTTTTATAAACAGGTTTCATAAACGCCACCTCAAAGAATAATTATTATTTTATAATATTTTACAATAAAGGCGGCGTAAAGTCAATGAAAAAAGAAAAGATATGTGCAGGTCCGGCACATATCTTTTCTCCTGTTTCAGTCGGCGGGTAAAAGTATCATTTGCCTGCCGCTCAGTTTATCATCGGTGATCCCGTTTATGCTTTTTACCTCTTCAACGCTTGCAAGATACTTTCTTGAAATATCCCATAAGCTTTCGCCCGCCTCGGCGAAGTATACCGTCATTGCGGCGCGCCGCTTTTGCGCCCTGCGCGTGCTATCCGTTTTTATATCGTTTATCACCGATACGCTCTTGCATTCGTATACCGTTGCCCTGACCGTCATTTCGAGCCGTATTTCCATACGGTCTTCGCTAAGCAACGTATAGTTTACCGATTTTATGCCGATCTGCGGGTCACACTTAAAATCCCCGCTTCCGTAAGGCATTTTAAAGCGGTATTCAAAATCGACCGGCTTTTCGATAAACACCGGCGCTCCGGCGGTATCGAGCGCTATTATGTTTGCCGCGGCGGTGCCGGTTATCATCAGGCAGTCCTCGTCAAAAGCGACCGAGGTATCGCTAACCTCGCAGCGTATATCGTATACCCGGGATATTTCGGCGCCGAGATCGATCTCCCGGCGGCAGTTGAAGGTGTCCGAAGGCGAACAAACCGCCTTTTCAAAGCATATTTCTTCGCTTTGAATGCTCGCCTCAAAGCTTCTTGAATAGGCGTCGGTCACTATATCTATCTCGCCGCCGCACTGCAATTTAACGCTAAGAAGCAGCTTGCCGTCCATAGAAAAGCTCCGCGAAAGACCGGAAGAATTGAACTTAGGCTTTATTTCAAGATACGCGATATCCGCCCACGCTTCGCAGATGCAGTTTTCATCGGCGTCATCGATCTCCAGAAGCTGGCTGAAGGGTATAACGGCGGTCACCTGCTGAGGCTCGCTCTGCTCGCCGCGGTATAAGAGAAACACGGATATTTCGCCCTTTACCATCACCTTGCCCGCGAGAAGCTTGCATTCGCCGAGGCGAACGTCGGCGTCGTAGCTTATAAGGCAGCTGACGTCGGGCTGGGAATTGCCTGTTTCTATTTCTTCTTCAAGAATGATATACTTATCGCCGGCGGCTACCGGCATCGCCGCGGGTATGCGCTCGCGCAAAAGCTCGATATCGCCGCCCTCTATGCCGCTTATGATGTTGCGGCTCTTGCGGCGGGAAGCGGTAACAAATACTCCCACCGCGCCGTGGATATCTATTTTCCGCCCGGTAACGGCGCGGCAGTTTACGTATTCGCACCTTGCCTTAACGCTCACCTGCGCCCCGGTAAGATCGACCCCCGATTCAAAGATTTTTGAAAAGGGGAACTGGTATTCGTATGAGTTGACCGCGCCCTCGCTATCGGCATAGATCACGGTCGCCGTAACCGAGCCGTCGGCAGAAACGGTGCGATCCGAAACGCTTTTTGAAGCTATGCGCGCCACCGCGCGGCACTTGAGTATTCTGGATATTTCCGGGCAGTAATCGGGCATATTGAACTCTATATCCACCGGCACCTCCGCGGAATCCTTAAAAACCGTTTCAACGGTATAGATCGGGGCTTTTAAACATTTTTCTTCCATATATACGCCACACTCCATAGTCTTTTTTAAAAATATATTCGCGCGGCGCCGGCGTTATGACAAAGTAAAAGCGCACCCGCCGTAGGGACGGGTGCGCCTTAATTTCAAAAAACGTTAAAAAGTAAGATCATTCCGCATCAAAGCAGGGTATTATAAGGGTCTGCCCCACGTTTATAACGCTTTGATTCGTAATGCCGTTTACGGCAAGAATTATATTCTTGTTGGCGGCATAGTTTATACCGTAATCGGAGCAGATCTTTTCGAGATATTCGCCGGGCTTCACGGTATGAACGTAATACTTAAAGGCGGTCTTTACCTCCGCCTCATTTGCGGTCTCTTCGGTCCCCGTTTCTTCGGTATCGGTCTTTTCCTGCTCGCTTTCCTGCTGCTTTTCGGGCTGTTTTTCATCCCCGGTCTTAAGAGAGGATATCTCGGTCTTTATCTTTGAGATACCGGAATTAAGCGCGGTCTTAAGGTCGGCGTTCGCCGTTTCGAGCTTATCTATCTTCGCACTCATTTTATAGCACATAAATACCGCGGCTATAACGAGCACAAGAGTAATACCGCAAACCTCCAAAAGAAGCTTTTTGACCTTGCGCGTTTCCTCAGAGGCGTTCTCCCCGGCAAGCATTACCGCCGATTTAACGTCCTTTCCGACCGCCGCGATGCCTTCGCTGTCGCCCGCGGCAGTGTCGGCGGGTTTTACGGTATCGCCGCCGTTTTGGGGCTTGGCATACTTGTTATCCGAAGGCTCGGATTTAATACAGCTCCGCTCGCCGCAGCTGTCGCAAATATCCTTATCGGTCATCGCGCCGCAGTTCATGCACCGCCATAAATGAGTTGAGTTTTTCCCGTTTTCCATTGTTTTCTCCTTTAAAACAGCATAAATTTCGCGCTAATTTTAACATTTATATAAGTGGATGTCAATAAAAAATACCTGTGCGTTATGATTCTTTTTCCGTTTTTACGGTTATTTCCTGCTCGGTTATATCGAAGGTTATATTGCCGTTTGTATCGGTGCGCCAGAACTGGACGCCGGCTTGCCGCAGGCGCAGGAGCACAACGTCGTGCGGGTGGGAATACTTATTGCCCTTGCCGCAGGATATCATAGCGAGGGTGGGCGAGGTCGCCTCTAAAAACTCCTCGGTCGAAGAATACATACTGCCGTGGTGCCCGACCTTTAAAACGTCGCATTTAAGATACGGGTTATCCTGCATAAGGCGGTTTTCCGCCGATTCCTGCGCATCGCCGGTAAATAAGAATTTCCATTTGCCGATTTTTGCAAGGGTTATAATACTGCGGTCGTTTTCATCCTTTTCATCATAATAGGCGCCGACCACGGTGAGGGTAAACTCGCCTACGCTTACCTCGGTTCCGCGCGCGGCTGTTATACACTCGCCGCCCGATTTTTTAACGTTTTCTATCGCTTCCTGCATTTTATCGGTGCGCTCATCGGTTTTATTAAGGTCCGGTATAATAAACGTCTTTACCGGATACGCCTTTGTAAGCATATCTACGCTGCCCATATGATCGGTATGGTTATGGGTGATTATAAGCACATCAAGCGAGTTTATGTTTTTATCCTTAAGTTCTTCCTTTACGGCGCTGAACTTTGTTTTTATGCCGGTATCTATAAGCGCCGCCTTACCGCCGCTCACAAGCAGGATACAGTCCCCCTGCCCCACATCGAGCATTTCAACGTAAGCGCCGTTATAAGCCGCCGGGGTCCCGAACAGCCAGTCCTTTGTTTTGCGGTAAAGATCGATCAGGTAACCGGTTATCGATATTATCAGTATAGCCGCCGCTAAAACGACGGCTATGATATTTCTGGTTTTACGGATACTGCTTCTCATTCGCCCTTTGCTTCCCGTTCCATAAGTTCTTCCTTGGATATAAGCACCTTGCGCGGCTTGGAGCCCTCATAGGGACCCACAACGCCCCGTTCCTCCATCTGGTCGATTATCCTTGCGGCGCGGGAATAGCCGAGTTTCAGCCGCCGCTGCAGAAGGGACGTAGACGCCTGCCCGGCTTCCACCACAACGCGGATAGCATCGTCGAGCATCGAATCGGCGTCGCCCTCTTCATCTTCATTGACCGGCTGGGCGCCGTTCTTTTGCTTAGGAGATACCGCCTGACGCTCGATCTCATCCATTACCGAATCGTCATAATCCGCTTTAGCGCCGTTTTTAACGTAGTTTACTACCCGCTCGACCTCTTCTTCGGATACAAAGCACCCCTGCAGGCGGCGCGGCTTTGTTGAGCCGATCGGGTCAAACAGCATATCGCCGCGACCGAGCAGTTTTTCGGCGCCGGCGCTATCGAGTATAGTGCGGCTGTCTACCTGCGAGGAGACCGAAAACGCGATACGAGTTGGGATATTAGCCTTGATAAGACCGGTAACGACGTCAACCGAAGGGCGCTGAGTGGCGATAAGCAGGTGCATACCCGCCGCGCGCGCCTTTGCGGCAATGCGGTTTATGGAATCCTCGACCTCTTTTGGCGCGGTCATCATAAGATCGGCAAGCTCATCCACGATTATTACCACCTGCGGAAGCTTCTGAACGTCCGGCTCATCCTTTAAGGATTCTACCAGTCTGTTATAACCGTCGATATCGCGAACGCCCCTATCGGCGAACATACGGTAGCGCTTTTCCATTTCGCTTACCGCCCAGCCGAGCGCGCCCGCCGCCTTACGCGGATCGGTGACCACGGGAACAAGCAGGTGCGGTATACCGTTATAAACGTTGAGCTCGACCACCTTGGGATCGATCATAAGAAGCTTAACGTCATCCGGGGAGGCTTTGTAAAGAATACTTATAATAAACGAGTTTATACATACCGACTTACCGGAACCGGTAGCGCCGGCTATAAGACCGTGCGGCATTTTGGCGATATCGGTAACAACGACGTTGCCGCCGATATCACGCCCGAGAGCCACGGTAAGCACGCTTTTGGAAGCCGAAAAGGCGGTGGATTCGATTATCTCGCGCACGCCGACTACCGCGCTCTGGCGGTTTGGAACCTCTATGCCGACCGCCGCTTTGTTGGGAATAGGCGCCTCTATACGAACGCCCGCCGTTGCGAGGTTAAGCGCTATATCGTTTGCAAGGCTTGTTATTTTGCTTATCTTAACGCCCGCCTTGGGCTGGAGCTCATATCTTGTTACGGTGGGTCCGTGGCTAATATCCACTACCCTTGTTTCAACGCCGAAGGAACGGAGCGTTTCAACGAGAAGTTCGGAAACGCTCTCCTGCTCGGCGGCGGAAGAGCGGGCGTCGCCGCTGTTTGCTTCGTTTAAAAGGGTAAGCGGAGGGGGTATGTAACCTACGTTTTTAATATAGTTTTCCTTAATGCGGCTGCCCATTTCCTCGGTTTCTTTTTCAAAATCAACCTTAATACGCTCGGGCTTTTCATCTGCGCCTTTATCCTCCTGTTCCTTTGCGGAATCGATCGCGGTATCGAGATCGGCGGACTCTTTTTCCGCCTTTGATTCCTCATCGCCGTTATACGAGGCGACAAGCTTTTTCTGCTTTTCCTTTAAGACCCTGTCACCGGGGGTGACGGGTTTTTCCGCCTCGCCGCCGTCTACCGGGATATCAACGTTAAAGCCCTTTATAACCTTCATACCGTCCTTTTTATCGGAACGCCCGGCAAAGGTGCTTTCGACCTGGTCGCCTACCGCTTTTGCCGGTTTGCTTATCGCCTTAAAGAGCATTATAAGGGTTGTGCCGGTCATAAGCATAAACAAAACGAAGATTATAAGTATAAGTGTTATCGCCGCGCCGGTCTTGCCGAAAGCCGCGCAGAGCGGATAGGATATAAAGGCGGATATTACGCCGCCGCCCTTTACCGCCGAGGCTATGGCGTTGCCGGCGTTATAGATATTCTTAATATGCGTTCCGAAGCCGAGCCCTGAGGCGTAATTTGCAAACACGTCTACAGCAGACCCTATAAGCCCCGCCAGAACGGCTGTTTCGATAGTTCGCACCTTTACCGATTTGCTCATTTTATCGAGAGCCATCATTATCGCGGCAAAGCCGAGCAAAACCGGGAACACAAAGGCGTTTATGCCGAACATACTGAACATAAAGTTATGTATGTGCGTCCATAGTTTTTCGCCCCTTATAAGCACTATGCACGCCCAAAATATCGCAACGGCAAGCCAGATGACCGCCATTGCCTGACTTGACGCCGCGGTCCTGCCCCCGGTTGCCCCGGTAGTTTTCTTTTTTCCCTTTGTTTGTGCCATAATTCAACTCCATATCCGGCAAAGCCAAAAAAATTTACCTGTTTTCTATCATTTCGTAAAGACTGCCTATAACTTCCGACAGCGAGCCCAAAGAGTCGATAAGCCCCGATTCCACCGCCGCTGTTCCCGAAAGCACCGAGCCAACGTCGGTAACAAGCTCGCCCGTATTCATCAAAAGAGCGTTGAACTTTTCCTTTTCGATATTCGAGTTTTTAACTACGAAATCGGTTATGCGATCCTGCATACGGGCAAAATGGTTCATGGTTTGCGGAACGCCTATAACAAGCCCGTTGGTGCGCACCGGGTGGATGGTCATCGTGGCGGATGGCGCTATAAAGGAGCGCTTTGCCGAAACCGCCAGCGGCACGCCTATCGAATGACCGCCGCCAAGAACAAAGCTTACGCTGGGCTTTTTCATCCCGGATATAAGCTCGGCTATCGCAAGCCCCGCTTCAACGTCGCCGCCTATTGTATTAAGCAGTATAAGAAGCCCCTCTATCTCATCGCTTTCCTCCACCGATACGAGCTGGGGGATTATATGCTCGTATTTGGTGGTTTTGCTCTGCTCGGGCAAGACCGAGTGACCCTCGATCTCGCCTATTACCGTAAGGCAGAATATCTTATGCCTGCCGCCCCCGGTTACGGTGGCGCCGATATCCTTTAAGTCTTCCTTTTCTTCGCTCTTTTTGTTTTCGTTCTCGTTATTATTCAACGGTATCGCCTCCGGATATATTATCCGAAGAAAACGCCGCATAAATACATATTATTTTTTGATCGACTTAAGATAATCCTCAAGTATAAGGGTAGCCGCAACGGCATCCACCGTGTTTTTGCGCTTTTTGCCGCGCACGTCGTTCATATTAAGATAAGTATGCGCGCAAACGGTGGTGCAACGCTCATCAAAAAGCACCGTTTCGATACCCGAAAGCTCGGTTATCTTATTGGCTATTCTTTCCGATGCCTCGGCGCGTTCGCCCGAAGAACCGTCCATATTCTTCGGCAACCCGACTACGATGCGCCCCGCGCCGTATTCTTTGGCGGCGGCGACTATCTTACCTACGAGAGCGGTTTCGTTTTTCTCGGCGATAACGCCTTTAGGAAAGGCAAACGCCTCGCCCGCATCGGATAAAGCAACGCCGGTGCGCGCAAGCCCCAGATCGACCGCCATTATCAACATTGCGCTTTCACCTCCGCCATCCTGTTGCGCTTTGGCAACAGCTCTTCCGGCAAATGGGAAGTATCGTTCATAAATATTACGTTCGCTCTGAAGTTTCCGTCAAACTCTATAAGAGTAACGCCGGTGTTCTCGCACCACCCGGTATCCTTAAGGCGTTCTATCGCGCCGTAAACAAGGCGGCAGTTAAGGCACCGTATAACGCCGCCGTGGGTAGCAACGGCAACGGTTTTACCTTCGTTTGCCTTTGCGGTATCAAGAACCGCGTTCCATATGCGCTCATACGCCCGCCGCATCGGCTCGCCGCCCTCCGGCGCAAAATCCTCGGGGTGGCAGTTCCATATCTCGGCAAGCCCGGGGACCGATGAAAACGCTTCACTGAAAGGTCTGCCCTCGATTATACCGCCGTGGACCTCGGTAAACTCCCCAAGCGTAACTATCGTGATATCCCTGCCGCCTCTTATCGCCAGCGCCGTTTTATAAGCGCGGATAAGGGGGCTTGAATATATCTTATCAAGACGGACCGATGAAAACCTTTTTTCAAGCAGTTCTAACTGTTTTGCACCCATTTCGGTTATATCGCAATCGGTAGAGCCCTGAAATATCCGTTTACTGTTTCCCTGCGCCTCGCAGTGTCTTACCACATATATCCTTGTCATAAACATACACCTGAACATATTTTAACACAATATATATACATTTGCAAGCAATAAAGATACTAAATTTATTATTTTGCCTTGACTAAAGCGCGTTTTGATTGTATAATCGTTAAAAATTCAAAAAGTTTTACGGGGGATGAGCTAAAATGATCAAAAAATATCTGAACCGCCTGTTTATAGACGGGCTTTCGGGTATGGCTTACGGGCTGTTTTCCACCCTTATTATCGGCACGATTATTTGCCAGCTCGGCACGCTGATAGGGCAGATCCCGGGCGCGTTCTGGGCAAACGCCGCCGATTATCTTATCACTATGGGACGCGTTGCCAAGGTGATAACCGGCGCCGGCATCGGTGTAGGCGTTGCGGTCAAGCTTAAAGCTTCGCCCCTTACCACCGTTTCGGCGGCAGTCGCCGGTATGATAGGTGCTTTTCCGAAGCTCGCGCTCGGATTTGCGGCAGACGCCAACGGCGAACCGACGGGCGGGCTTATAAACATCTTCAATATCGGAGCACCGGGAAACCCGCTGGGCGGCGCACCCGGCGAGCCGCTCGGCGCCTTTGTTGCCGCATACGTCGCCATAGAAATAGGCGCGCTTATTTCGGGCAAAACAAAGCTTGAAATAATACTTACTCCCCTTTGCTGTATTCTGTCCGGCTGCACGGTAGGTTTTCTTATAGGGCCCTATATTTCGCAGGCGATGAATTATATCGGCAAGCTTGTTACCATAAGCGTTGAGACCTATCCGATACTGGGCGGAATGGTGGTATCAACGGTAATGGGAATGCTCCTTACCCTGCCTATTTCCTCCGCGGCTATCGGAATATCAATGAATCTCGGCGGTCTTGCGGCAGGCGCGGCGACTATCGGCTGCTGCTGCAATATGGTGGGCTTTGCGGTTATAAGCTACAGAGAAAACAGGTTCGGCGGGCTTGTTGCGCAGGGCGTCGGCACATCCATGCTCCAGATGCCCAACATCGTTAAAAAGCCGATAATCTGGCTTCCGAGCATTTTAGCAAGCGCGATTTTAGGCCCCGTATCATCGGCGGTGCTTAAAATGACCAGCGATAAGATCGGCTCCGGCATGGGCTCGGCGGGATTCGTGGGTCAGATACAGTGCTTCTCTGCCATGACCGCCGCGGGCGCTTCCCCGGTAATCACGGTGATCGAAATAGTCGTTATGCACTTTATACTTCCGGCGGCGGTAGCGCTCGGCATAGCCGAAGCCATGCGCAAGCTGGGACTTATCAAGAAAGGCGATCTGAAGCTCGCCGATATTTCCCATGCGTAAGCGCGATATCGCCCTTGCGGCAGTTGAAGGACTTGAAAAGTTATACCCCGAAGCAATTTGCTCGCTTAATTATACCGACGCGTTTCAGCTGCTTGTTGCAACGCGGCTTTCAGCCCAATGCACCGATGCGCGGGTGAACCTTGTAACGCCGAAGCTTTTTGCGCGTTTTCCCGACGCTCAGAGTATGGCAAACGCCGATCTTGGCGAAGTAGAGGAGCTTATAAAAACCTGCGGGCTTTATAAGACCAAGGCGCGCGACCTTATAGAAATAGGCAAAAAAATAACCGCCGATTTCGGCGGAAAAGTGCCCGATACGATAGAAGAGCTGACCACCCTTTCCGGCGTGGGCAGGAAAACGGCAAACCTTGTGCTCGGCGATATTTACGGTAAGCCCGCGGTGGTTTGCGATACCCATTTTATAAGGCTTTCAAACCGGCTGGGACTCGTTAAAACAAAGGACCCTCTCAAGGTGGAAAACGAAATGCGCAAATTGCTTCCGCCTGAAAGATCAAGCGATTTTTGCCACCGCGCCGTGCTTTTCGGCAGGGATATCTGCACCGCGAGAAAAGCATACTGCGAAAGATGCCCCATAAGCCAATACTGCCCGAAAAAAATATAAACGTATAGCCATCGCCATACGCTCAGGCAAATATAAAACCCCAAATCTCAAACGAGGTTTGGGGTTTTAAAATTCTTTAATTTCACTCTTTCAGTCCAGACCGACCCGCGGCTTGCCGAGGAAGAAAAGCGCTACCGTGCCGGGCCCCGAATGGGACGCGATAATAGTTCCTATATTGGCTATTTTTATTTCGGGCAGATCGGGGAAGGTTTTTCTGACTAAGTCCGCCGTTTCTTCTGCGGTTTCTACGCAGTTTGAATGGCAAATAAAGCATTTGCCGGCATAGGCGGCGCCCTCATAGACGTCGTTAAGCATGGTTTCGACCGTTGTCTTTATGGCGCTTTTTTTACCGCGCACCTTGCCGTATGCTATTATATGGCCGGTCGAATTAAGGTGCATTATCGGGCAGATGCCGAGTATGGTGGCTACCGCCGCCGCCGCGCCGGATACGCGGCCGCTGCGTTTGAAATATTTTAAATCGGTGGAGAAAAACTGGTGATGAACGCGGGCTTTGGTATCCTCGGTCATTTTAATGACCTCTTCATACGAATGCCCGACGTCCCTGAGATCCGCCGCATAGTCAACAAGCAAACCGTAACCGCCGCTTGAACAAAGCGAATCAATAACCGTTACGGTCCTTTCGGGGTATTTTTCCTTTAACGCATTTGCGGCAAGAACGGCATTGCTTACAGACGGCGACATACCCGAGCCCATTGCAATATGCAGTATATCGCCGCTGTAAAGCCGCAAGAGAGATTCAAAATAATCGGTATACTTAAAAACGTTTATCTGCGAAGTAGCCGGGAACTTGCCCGCCTTCATAAAACCGTAAAAGCGGTTAAGCCCATTGGGATCGCGCCCCATATCGTCATCATATTCCACGCCGTCAACGCTATAGGTATAAAACAAAACCTCAATGTTTCTGGCGGAAATATAGGAAAACGGCAGATCGACCGTGGATTCGCAGGAAAGCAAAAAACTGTTCTTCATACTTATACTCCGTAGCACTGTAATACAAGGCTTGATTTGCCTGCTTATGCAGTATAGCATAATATTAAAACTTAATCACCCTACCGAAGAAAAAAGCGGCTCTACCGGTGATAATTCACCGGATAGAGCCGCTTTGCGTTTCTCTACCGTGAGTAGAAAATCAAGCGATAATGCGGGTTTGCTCGCGCTTATTCAAGCTCGAACGCGCCCATATAGAGTTGATAATAGGTGCCTTTATCGGCTATAAGTTTTTCGTGATTGCCGCGCTCGATGATCCTGCCGTGGTCAAGCACCATTATAACGTCGGAGTTTTTAACGGTCGAAAGACGGTGGGCGATCACGAATACGGTGCGTGATTCCATAAGTTTATCCATACCGCGCTGAACTATCGCCTCGGTGCGGGTGTCGATAGAGGAGGTTGCCTCGTCAAGTATCATTACGGGCGGGTCGGCAACGGCGGCGCGGGCGATTGCGATAAGCTGCCTTTGCCCCTGCGAAAGGTTGGCGCCGTTATTCGAAAGCTCGGTGCTATAGCCCTCAGGCAGGCGGGTGATAAAGTCATCGGCGCCTACGAGCTTTGCGGCGGCGATACACTCATCGTCGGTAGCCTCGATACGGCCGTAGCGGATATTCTCGAGCACACTGCCCGTAAACAGATTGGTATCCTGCAGAACTATGCCGAGCGAGCGGCGAAGATCGGATTTTTTGATCTTGTTTATATTTATGCCGTCATACCTGATTTTGCCGTCGGCAATATCGTAAAATCGGTTGAGCAGGTTTGTGATGGTGGTTTTGCCCGCACCGGTAGCGCCTACAAACGCCACCTTCTGACCCGGTTTTGCATATACCGATACGTCGAAAAGCACCGGCTTGCCTTCAACGTAGGAAAAGTCAACGTGGTCAAGAGTTACGTCGCCCTTAAGCTCGGTATAGGTCACGGTGCCGTCCGAGTGGGGGTGGCGCCACGCCCATTTGCCTGTGCGTTCATCGCTTTCGGTGATATTGCCGTTTTCATCGGTTTCCATATTTACGAGCGTAACGTAGCCGTCGTCCACCTCGGGAGATTCATCCATAACGTCGAATATCCGCTTTGCGCCGGCAAGACCCATTGCAACAGTGTTTATCTGCTGGGATAACTGGTTTATGTTTCCGGCGAACTGCTTTGACATATTAAGAAACGGAATAACGATATCAACGGTAATGACCGCCGCGCCTATGCCTAAAAGCCGCCTGATACTTATGCTCGGCGCGCCGAGCAGCAGGAGAAGACCGCCGACCGTTGCGATAATAACGTAAAGCACGTTACCGATATTCTGAATGATAGGGCCTAAGGAATTGGCGTAAGCGTGAGCGCGGAAGCTATCGTGATAAAGCTCATCGTTTACCTTATTGAAATCCTCGCGGCATTTATCCTCGTGGTTGAATATCTTTATTACCTTTTGACCGTCCATCATTTCCTGAACGAAGCCCTCGGTTTTTGCAACCGATTTTTGCTGGCGCATAAAATACTTCGCCGAGCCGCCGCCGATCTTCTTGGTAGTAAAAAACATTGCCGCAACGCCGAGAATAACAACAAGGGTCATCGGAACGCTGTAAAAAATCATTATAAAGAATACGCTTACAACTATTATCGAAGCCTGCAAAAGGGTGGGCAGCGCGCGGGAGATCAGTTCCCGCAGGGTATCGATATCATTGGTATAATAACTCATGATATCGCCGTGCTTATGGGTATCGAAATACTTTATCGGGAGATTCTGCATACCGTCAAACATCTTTACCCGCATTTTATTAAGGAATCCCTGGGTGATAAACGCCATAAGCTGGGTATGAATGGTAACCGATATAAGCGAAAGAGCATAGAAAACCGCAAGGAAAATGACCTTCGGGATGATGACCGGCGCCGCGGCGCTCCAATCGCCGGCTTCGTAAAAGTTCCTGATATCCTCGATCACCTGCTGCTGGAAAACGGCGGGCGCCGCCGCGGTGACCGAAGAAAAAATGATACACGCCATAGTAAGCGGCAACAAAACCGGATAACTCTTAAACAGCAGCTTTAAAAGTCTTTTAAGAACGCCCGGGTCTACCCGGACACCGGGTCCGCCGCGCGGTCCGCGCGGGCCCCTCGGAACGTGATTCTTTTCAGCCATTGTCATCACCTCCGCTTATCTGCTGTTCATATATCTCGCGGTAAATATCGGAACTGTTCATAAGCTCGCCGTGCGTTCCGACAGCCGATATCTCGCCGCCGTCAAGCACTATTATCATATCGGCGTCTTTTACCGAGGAGATACGCTGGGCTATTATTATTTTGGTGGTTTCGGGGATATAGCTTTTAAAGCCCTCCCTGATTTTTGAATCGGTTTTGGTATCCACCGCGCTGGTGGAATCGTCAAGAATAAGTATCTTCGGCTTTTTGATAAGCGCACGGGCTATACAAAGGCGCTGTTTCTGACCGCCCGAAACGTTGGTGCCGCCCTGTTCTATATAGGTGTCGTATCCGTCGGGGAACGAATTTATAAACTCATCCGCCTGCGCCAACTTACACGCCGCCGCTATTTCCTCATCGGTGGCGTTTTCATCGCCCCAGCGCATATTCTCCTTTATGGTGCCCGAGAAAAGGCGGTTCTTTTGAAGCACCATCGCAACGCTGTCCCTCAGCACCTTAAGGTCGTAATCCTTAACGTTTACGCCGCCAACGATGACCTCGCCCTCGGTCGCATCGTAAAGCCTGGGGATAAGCTGAACAAGCGAGGATTTCCCGGTTCCGGTGCCGCCGATGATACCTACGGTCTGACCCGCTTTTATACTAACGTTTATATTCTTTACTGCATAGAGTTTGGCTTCCGCCGAATATTTGAAGCTGACGTTTTTAAATACTATATCGCCCGTTTTAACCTCGGTAACCGGGTTCTCGGGGCTTACAATCTCTGGTGAGGTCGAAAGCACCTCGCAAACGCGCTTTGCCGATTCAGCCGACATGGTGAGCATAACGTATATCATCGAAAGCATCATAAGGCTCATAAGTATCTGCATACTGTAGGTAAGCATTGCGGATATCTGCCCTACGTTGATAAGACTGCCGCGGCTTTCTATTGTAAGCTTTGAACCGACTATCAGCACAAACACCACGTTAAAATGCAGGCATAACTGCATAAGCGGATTGTTAAGCGCCACTATGCGCTCCGCCTTAACGAAATCGCGGCGGATATTCTCTGCGGCAACGCCGAACTTTTTCTTTTCGTATTCTTCGCGGGAGAAACCCTTTACGACCCGCATACCGCGCACGTTTTCCTCGATGGATTCGTTAAGCTTATCGTATTTGCGGAAAACGCTTCTGAATGCCGGCATAGCGAATTTTGCGATCAAAAACAACCCGACTATAAGCACGGGCACCACTATAACAAAGGTGAAAGCCAGACTGCCGCCCATCCTGTATGCCATAATTATCGCGAAAATAAACATAAGCGGGCTTCTTATCGCTATTCTTATAAGCATCATATACGCCATCTGGATATTGGTTATATCGGTAGTAAGGCGGGTAACGAGCGAGGCGGTTGAAAACTTATCCATATTTGAAAAGGTATAGTTCTGTATACGCGAAAAAACGTCATACCGGAGATTCTTAGAAAACCCGGCGGACGCCTTTGCGCAGGTAAAGCCGGCTATACCGCCGCACGCGAGGGACATAACCGCCAACAGGAGCAGAACTGCGCCGGTTTTAAGAAGCTCGGGTATCGGCAGGTTCTCTGTAACGCTGTTTACAAGGCTCGCCGTGATCGTGGGTATAAAGCATTCGATTATTACCTCACCTATAATAAATATAAGGGTGAGTATCGTAGGCGCTTTATATTCCCTGATGCTTTTTGAAAGTGTTTTTATCATTTCTGCCTCCAAAAAACAGGGGGAGGATCCCCTCCCCAAGTGATATTGCTTAAAAGATCCCGCTTAAGAAGGATCGATCTGCGCTAAAACGCTCCGGTAATAATCGAGGGTCTCTTCGCATATCGCGTCTGCCTTTGCATTTTTGGCTTCAAGATCGCCTTCACCCGTTGCGGCGGCTAAAATTTCCGCCTTTGCGACCTCGGTTTTGCCGAGCAGCAGGTTTACAAGCTCGCGGTGGTCGGTATTTCCGCCGGAAGTGAGCTTATTGCTGCAGTTTGCCGCTTCAATGACAAGTTTGCCGATGACCTCTGAAGCATACTCGAATTCGGGCTGAAGCTTTTTATTGTTTTCCACCTTTTCTTTAAGGCGCTCTAACGGCTCGGTTGATACGGTTTGCTCTTTTTTCTTTTCACTGCTTAAAGCGTTTACCTTATCTTCGAGCTCTTTTATCCTTTTATCCTTTAAGGCGTTTTGCCCGCGCAACTGTTCAAGCTGCTCGAATAAAGAAATGTTCTGCGCCAAAAGTGCTTTTTTACGCATCTTCCCCGTCCTCTCCGACATTGTTTTCTGCCGCTTCAAGCGCCTCGCGGCTGTAGGCGTTGCTATCGGTGGGTTTGTTCTTCTGCTTTAAGCGGAAGTTAACAAGCAAAGTAAAGGCATAATAAATAACGGCAAAGGCGGGAACGCCCACAAGCATTCCTATAACGCCGAACAGACCGCCGCCCACAACGATCGCGACCATTACCCAGAAGGTCGAAAGACCGGTCTTATCGCCCAGTATCTTAGGACCTATGACGTTACCGTCAAGCGTTTGAAGAAGGATTATAAATATTATGAAGTAAAGACCCTTGAGCGGATCGGCTATGGTTACGAGTATCGCCGAAGGTATGCCGCCAATATAAGGACCGAATACCGGTATAAAATTGGTTATGCCCACGATTACCGAAACGATCACCGCATACGGTATACCGAGCGCCGCCGTGCCGATAAAGCAGAGCACGAAGATTATAAGCGAATCAAGCAGTTTTCCGTTGATAAAGCCGCTGAACACCTTATGGCTTTTAGAGGTCCAGGAAAGTATACGGCCTACTGTCTTATCGCTCAAAAACGCGTAAAGCGCCTTTTTGCAATGCTTTATAAGACGATCTCTGTTCAGTAGAATGTAGATCGCAAAAATAATGCCTAACGCAAATTCCTTTACGAAATTAAGCGCGCCCCAGGCAACGCTCCAGGCGCCGGTCGCAATATATCCCACAAAGCTTGAAACGTCGTTGGTCAGCCAGTTTCTTTCGTAATCGATCATACCGGTAAAGGCGCCCTTGAGGTATTCGTTTTCCTTAAGGAAGTTATCGCCCCACGCCGAAAAAGCATCTATCTTTTCGGGCAAAGCGTCTATGAACGAACCCATACTGCTTATAAACTGCGGTATTATCATCCAGAAAAATCCGACGATCAGAAAAACGAAGATAAGCATTCCGAGAATAACGCTTGTAAAATACGATGTTTTTTTGGCGCTTTCCGGTTTTTTAAAGGCGCGGGCGGTAAGCTTATATATGTTACCGTCAAAGAAATTAACCATCGGGTTTACGAGATAGGCGATAACAAGACCGAAGATGACCGGATTGAAGACCGAGATTATCCGCTTAATAAAGCTCCATACGTCTCTTATATTAAAAACCAAAAACGCAAAAAGAATACTTGCGGCGATAACCAGGAACGCGGTTATGCCCTTAAAAACGTATTCTCTTTTAAAATTCCTGTTATTCACCCTTGCTTCTCCTTAAACTTATAAGATAGCATACCACCGCGGCTATCAGCACGCCGGCGAAATCTATCATAACGTCGGTAAACCCGCAGGACCGGCCTTCAACAAACAACTGATGGACCTCATCGCTTATCGCGTAAAGAAGACCCGATACGAGTGAAATGATCAAATGATACGTCCCGGATAAACCCTTGAAGGTCGAAACGAATATATATATCAGCGCGCCGAGAACGGCATATTCAAAGAAGTGAGCCGATTTTCTCACCGCGCCCGACATATTTGATATAACGCTTGCCTTTTGAGCGTCGTTTAACTTATCGTAGCTCGGATAAACCGCCGCCGCGACCTTTTCGACTATACCGCCGCTCGTGTTGTTCGAGGCGGCGGCGGGCTGCGATGAGAAAAAGAATATAATGCTCATCCATATAAGCAAAAGGCAAAGCGAAACGTATCTTAATATCTTTTTTTTCATCAGGCGGACTATCCCTTAAGAAGCGGATAGGGATTGACCCAGCTTCCGTTCTTCTGAATACCGATATGCAGGTGCGGACCGGTGGAATTGCCGGTGGTGCCTACGTAACCGAGCACCTGCCCCTGTTTTACCTTCTGATTGACCGATACGATAATTTTGGTGGCGTGGGCATAAAACGCAACGTATTTTGCCTGAGTGCCCTTTATGGTCATCGTTCCGTGGTTGACCGCGCAGTAGTTGCCGTAGCTTGCGTTGCCTCTCTTGCCCATTGCCGCGGTCCAGTTGCTTACCGCGATATATACAACACCGTCCGCAATAGCGAGTATCGGTTTGCCGGAAATACCGCTGCCGGCGATATCCATACCGTTATGGGTCGGGCGTTTTGCGGTTCTGAAACCGCTTGAAATGGAATAATAACCTGCCACCGGCCACATAAATCCGGTATTGGGGTTAATAAAGGTCGCCGCGGAGTTGCCCTGTTTGGCGATGTCCGCTTCAAGATCCGCCTTAAGCTTTGCTATCGCCGCATCGTTGGCGCTCTTTTCCGCGTTGTCCGCCTTTATTTCCTTTGATATCTCGTTGTATAACTTTGTTGCCTCATCCTGCCGGGCTTTAAGCTCATCCTGCTGTTTCTTGACCTCGTTTTTAAGTTCGACCTGGCTCTCAAGAAGCGTCTGGTTTTCGGCATTTATGGCATCAAGCTCATCGATTTCCGCGCTGAGCTTTTCCATAAACTGTTTATCCTTTTTGCTTACCGCCTCGGTAAGCTTCTGAAGCTGGAGATACTCCGAAAAATCGTTGGCGCTCAAAAGCACCTTGAGCGAACTGTCCCACCCGCTCATATAGATAGCGCGGATACGTTTTTTGAATTCAAGCTTATCCGCCTCGATCTCGGTTTCCTTTTGTGCGATCTTAGCCTTGTTTTCGGCGATCACCGTGTTTATGCGGTTTATTTCCGCGTTGTAGGCGTTTATGATCGCCTGAATATTTGTTATTTCATCATTCAGCGCTTTAAGTATCTTCTCTTGCTGACCCTGCTTGCTTTTAAGCTGGGCTATCTCGTTTGCAAGTTTCTGATTTTCCTGCTGATATTTGCTTATTTTATTCTGAATAGCGCTCTTCTGCGCATCGGTAAGCGCAAGGGAAGGCGACGATCCTATAAAGGTGATAAGCACGATCACCGCGCACAAAAGCACCGGAACAACTGATTTTCTTATCCTGTTCATAACGTCCTCCCTTATATTGCCGAAAATTCACTGCCTTCGCGGCGGAGATATTTTCTTATCATAATAAAGCTGCCTATAGCGCCTGCGAGGATACCGATAACAAGGAATATACCAAGCAGGTATAGCACCGCATCTTTATACCTCACAAGTTCTACCATCGAGAAGGTTTTTTCCATCGCCTCGGACGCAACGCGGTAGCAGAAATAAAGCAGACCTGCCGCGATACCCGCCGAGAAAACTCCGATAAGTATACCCTCAACAACAAACGGTATGCGAACAAAAGCGTTTGTGGCGCCCACCGCTTTCATTATACTGATCTCGAGCTTGCGGCTATACATAGTTATTCTTATTGTGTTGCAAACAACGACCAGCGATATAAGCAAAAGTATCGAGATTATCCATACGCCCGCGATAAAAAGACCGTTTTTAAAGGCGGTTATACGGTCGGCAAGATCGCCTTGCTCCTCAATACTGTCAACACCTTCGATTTCTTTGATCTGATCGACCGTTTCGCGAAACCGCCCCATATCCTTCATAGTTACGCGAGCGGCATCCGAAAGCGGGTTATCTTCCTCGAGAAAATCAAAAAACTTTTTCTCACTCTCTCCGAAATGATCCCTCGTGGCGGTCAATCCCTCATCGGCGGGGATATACTCTACCGAATCAACGTTATCAAGCGCCGCTATCTTATCGCAGAACGCCTTTGCCTCTTCTTCGTTATGGATAACATACATATCGGGCGTTATGCCGTTCTGATCGCCGCCCTCGGTTACTTTTTTGACCGAATCATCGTAAAGCGCCCAATGGTAATCTTTCATTGAAACGATAACAACGTTCTGCTTTTCGAGAACGCCGAGCGCGCGAGATATGTTCTGCGATATAAGGAGCGCCAGCCCGAGCAATACCATACAGGCAACGAGCACGCCCATTGAAGCGAGCGTCATAAGCCGGTTTGCCCAGGCGCCCTTGAAGCCCTCGCCTATAAGATATCTGAAGCTTCTTGCTTTCATTCCTGAACACCCCCCGTATTATCCGCAACGATCCTGCCTGAATCAAGCATGATCACGCGGTGCTTGAAATCGCGGACCAGATTGTGATCGTGGGTGACCATTAAAACGGTGGTGCCCTTTTTGTTTATCTCGGTAAGGAGCGAAACTATCTCGTAAGACATATTGGGGTCAACGTTACCCGTGGGCTCGTCCGCAATGATAAGATCGGGGGAATTAACGAGCGCGCGCGCAAGACCTACGCGCTGCTGTTCGCCGCCCGAAAGCTCATCCGGCATCGATCTTGCCTTATCGCCGAGGCCCACCTTTGAAAGCGCCTTGGAGACCTCTTTGCGGATCTCGCGGTTGTTGGCGCCCACAACGTGCATGGCAAAGGCAACGTTTTCAAAAACGTTCATCTTGGGTATAAGGCGGAAATCCTGGAAAACGATGCCCATGGTGCGCCTTAGCATGGGAATATACTTACGGCGCATTTTGGTAAGATTATAGCCGTTTACCATGATCGTTCCCGTATTTGCCTTTTCCTCGCGCATAATAAGCTTCATAAAGGTGCTTTTGCCCGCGCCGGATGAACCGACCACGAAGGCAAACTCGCCTTTGTTTATGCGTATATTAACGTCCTCGAGGGCATGGGTGCCCGAACGGTATGTTTTTGAAACGCCCTTGAATTCTATTACCGGTCTGTCTTCAGCCGGCGCCTGAACGGGCATATTTAAGTTGTTTTCAGCCATTATGGCTCACACCTTTTTCAGTATTTTATCGGATTGCTGCGAAGATACTTATCTACCATAAGCGCGATCTTGAATACTATCGCGTGGTCAAACTGGCGAAGATCAAGACCGGTTATCTTCTTTATCTTTTCAAGGCGGTAGACCAGGGTGTTGCGGTGAACGAAAAGCTTTCTTGAGGTCTCGGAAACGTTAAGGTTGTTTTCAAAGAACCTCTGGATCGTAAAGAGGGTCTCCTGATCGAGATTATCTATTGAGCCGCGCTTGAAGACCTCGTGCAAAAAGGTCTCGCAAAGGGTGGTGGGCAACTGATAAATAAGCCGCGCAATACCGAGATTATCATAGGAAACGATCGTTTTATCGGTATCGAATACCTTACCGACCTCAAGTGCCGTTTGCGCCTCCTTAAACGAGCGGGCAAGGTCCTTTATGTTTGAAACGGTGGTGCCTATGCCTATCACCGAATGAACGTAAAACTCGCCCGAAAGGGTATCGGCTATCGAGGAAGCAAGGTTCTCCATATCGCGGGGACCTATCTCCCTTGATATCTCCTTTACGAGAACTATATCGCTTTCGTTTATGCTGATGATGAAATCCTTGTTCCTGTCCGGGAACAGGTTCTGCAAAACGTCATAAACCGAAAGATCGTTATGATCGAGGTTGCGAACGATTATCACGGCGCGGTTAACATCGCTGTTGAAGTAAAGCTCGCGCGCCTTAAGGTAGATATCGCCGGGAAGGATATTATCGAGGATTATGTTCTTGATAAGACTGCTCTTATCGTATTTTTCATCGTAATAATTTTTGATGTTCGCAAAGGAAATAGCGATTATCGAGGCAGTCTTGCCCGCCGCGGCATCTACGCCTTCAACGAAAACGGCGTAACTCTCCCCCTGCGAAGAGGATATGAGCTTAACGGTATAACCGTTATCCTTTATAAGCTCGCCCGATACCACCGGCTGAATGCCCAGTGATTCGCCTATTTTGCCCAGCTCGCTGCAGGCGACGATCGTGCCCGCCGAATCAACGACACCGAACGTATTATCGATAACATCCTTCATCTGATGTATAAAACTCTGGAATAAACGACTTGCCATTTTGAAACACTTCCCCCAAATAAAATTATATTTACATAATATGCTATTTTCTATAATACACAAAAAGTTACAAAATTGCAACCGATTTAAGAAAAAATTTACAATTTTTTTAAGGCGCATAAAAAAAGCCGCGCAGAGAGCGCGGCAAAACCTTAAAACACGGTATTTATTCAGTGATCACGGCATTGTCATACAGGTAGTCTCGGACTATGTGCTCGACCTTTTTTATCTCATCCAGAACCGCCTGACCGGTCGCCTCGCTTTCGGACAGAGAATAATCCGTGCCAAGCCCCTCTTTCTGGAGTATGGCATAGTATACCATTTGATCCTCTACCTGCGATTGAGCGGAGGTCTTCATTTGTGAATAAAAATCGTCCTTCGTCATACCGTTATTTGTCAGAACAGTGGCGAAATCCATATTGTAGTTTGAAACGTAGTAATTATCGTAATACTCGTATACCGCGCCGATAAAAGTATTCATATCCGTATCCGTGCCGTCTTTTATCTCACTGCCGCTTAAGACCCGCTCAAAAAGCAGGTTCTGCGCGGCGCGCTTCTTTGTATCGGTTTGGTAGGCTTCAAAACTGCCGTAACCGAGCTCGGAATAATGATCGCTAACATCCACCGCGGAACTGCTCTTAACGTAGTTTACCTTGACCGTAAACACAACCGCGGCGCCCGCAAGATCGGCGTTGCCGTAGTTTTCCGGAAAAGTAAGGTCAAGGTCTACCGTATCGCCGATCCTTACGCCTACAAGTCCCTCTTCAAAGCCGGTAATAAAGGTATGCGAGCCGATAGTAAGATCATAGCCCTGAGCGGTGCCGCCATCGAAGGCGACCCCGTCCTTTTTGCCTACGTAATCGATGTTCGCAACATCGCCGTCCTGCACCGTGCCCTCAAGTTTTTTCTCGGCAATACCGTTACTGCTGATATCCTTTTGCACCACCGCTTCATAAGCGGCGTTAAATTCATCGGAAGCGGTATCGATCTGAAGACCTTTATACTCGCCGAGCTTTACATACTGAGAAAGGTCGGTCCCGCCGTAGATAAGCGTTCCCGCGTTAAAAGAGTTTTGTTGACCTGAGCCGTTATTGCCGCAGGCGCAAAGCGATACCAAAAGCGCGACCGCCGTAATTACCGAAATGATTCTAAGTGTGTTTTTCATTTTGTTTCTCCCCTTGAATTGGATTTTAAATAGGCGTTTATAAAGCCGTCCAGGTCGCCGTCCATAACGGCGCCGATATTGCCGGTCTCATATTCCGTTCTGTGATCTTTGACCATTGTATAAGGCATAAAAACGTAAGACCTTATCTGCGAGCCCCAGGCGTTTTCCATCTGAACACCCTTGATATCCTCAATCTTTTCAAGGTGCTCGCGCTCCTTTATTTCAAGCAGTTTGGATTTAAGCATTTTCATTGCCTGATCGCGGTTCTGGAACTGGCTGCGCTCGTTCTGGCAGGCGACCACTATGCCCGTGGGTATATGGGTAAGGCGAACGGCGGAGGAGGTTTTGTTTATATGCTGACCGCCGGCGCCCGAGGAACGGAACACGTCCATTTTGATATCCTCATCGCGTATTTCGATATCTATATCGTCGCTGATCTCGGGCATTACCTCAACGGCGGCAAAGGAGGTATGCCGCCGCCCGGAAGCATCGAACGGCGATACGCGGACAAGGCGGTGAACACCCGATTCGCTCTTTAAATATCCGTAGGCGTTTTCACCCTCTATAAGCATAACGGCGCTTTTCAGGCCCGCCTCGTCGCCCTCTAAAAAGTCAAGTATCTTTACCGCAAAGCCGTGGCGCTCGCCCCAGCGGGTATACATACGAACGAGCATCGATACCCAATCCATCGCCTCGGTGCCGCCGGCGCCCGAATGGAAGGTAAGTATGGCGTTGTTGCGGTCGTATTCACCGGTAAGCAGGGTCGAAAGGGTCTGGGCGGCAAGCTCGCTTTCAAGCTCGTCTATCGAAGCCGATATTTCCTCTACGAGCGAGATATCTCCCTCTTCATCGCCCATATCTATGAGCACCTCTATATCTTCATAAGACGCCTTTATCCTGTCGTATGCCTCTACCTTGTTTTTAAGCTTGCCGGTTTTTTGCAAAACCGCCTGCGAGTTTTCAAGGTCATCCCAAAAACCGGGAGCCGCGGACTTAAGCTCAAGCTCCTCGATATCGCGGCAAAGGCGGTCGTAGCCGATGGCATCCTTAAGCTCGGCGATCTCCTCTTTATGGGCTGTGAGCCGGAGTTTTAACTGTTCAAATTCAAGCATACATTCTCTCCTTTATGCTTTTTTCAAGAGATAGGCGTGCCACTCCTCGCGGGTGGGCGCCTTAATTATTTTAAAACCGTGCGCCGCGGCGGATTCCTCCACCTCTTTTGCGCGGATATCTATAATGCCCGATACGATAAGGCAGGCGTTATCAGCCATATATCCGGCAACGTCATCAAAAAGCCGCATGACCACGTCGGCAACTATATTCGCGCAAACAATATCGTATTTACCGCTCACCTTATCGGCAAGATCGCCCACAAAAAACCCGGTTTTATCGTCGGTATTATTCCTTTTTGAGTTCGCGCGTGCGGTCTCCACCGCGAGTTCATCTATATCAACTCCGGTGGCGCTGTCCGCCCCCAAAAGGCAGGCGGCTATCGCAAGAATACCGCTTCCGGTGCCGATATCAAGGACCTTTGCGCCCTTTGTTACGGTATCCTCAAGAATGTTAAGGCAAAGCGAGGTGGTAGCGTGGGTGCCGGTGCCGAACGCCGCGCCGGGGTCAAGCGATATGACCTTGCGGTTTTCTTTGTTATCATAAGTTTCCCAGCTCGGGCAAACGGCGAGCCGCTTCCCTATTTCAAAAGCTTTAAAATACTTTTTCCAGTTTTCGTTCCAATCCTCATCGTTCACGGTTACTCTTTCGGCGGTATACGCGATACCGGCGGCGCAAAGCCGCTCTTCAAGGTAGATAAGCGCCTCGGCGGCGTTATCGTCGCTTGAAATATAGATATGGATAACGGCGCTGTTGCGGTCCTTTTTTATCAGTTCTTCATCGATAAGATCGATATGGGCTATCTGCTTAGCATCCGCCTCAAGATTTGAATAATCCTCGATGTAGATACCGTATGGCACCGCCATATTGGCTATCGCCGCCGCCGTTTCAAGGTCGCCTACCGGCACCGTGATCTTAATTTCGTTCCAGTTCATAATTTCTCCGAAGTTTTAAAGTAATCTTTTATTTCCGAAAGCGGAGCGGTTATGCTGCCCTGCCGGATATTTCCCCTGCCGCCGCCTTTTACGGGAAGCGCGGACTTAAGATCGGCAAAACGCAATGAAAGCTCCTCTTCCCCGCCGCACATTACAAACGCCGCGCCTGCCGCGTTTTGGGCAAGCGCTATGCGAACGCCGCCGTATGCTTTATGTAAACCGTCAGCCGCTGCCTGAAGCTCGGCGATATCGGCTTCCTCCAGAAAGAGCGCCTGCTTACTCTTATCGAAAAGTTTTATCTCATATTTTAACATCTGCGACTTAAGCGTTTTAGAACGCTGTTTTTCCTCTTCATAACGGGCGGCGAGCGATAAAACCGCCTTTGCCGCCTCACCGGTTTTAGCCGAAAGCGCCGCGCAGACCGTTTTTATATCCTCGGTCTTTTCCCGATAATCGAGCAGCGCAAAGGCGCCGCACTTCATAAAAATACGGGTGCCGCCGTGCTGTTTTTCGGTTGATAAAAACTTGATGGCGCCTATCTCGCCGGTGCGCTTTACGTGGGGAGCGCAGCAGGCGCATATATCGGTATCCTCGATTTTTACAAGCCGTATATCCCCCGTTATCCCCGATTTTGCGCGGTAAGCGATCTTTTCAAGCTCTCCGGCTTCGGGATAAAAACAGGTAACGGGCAGATTAAGCCATACGCGGCGGTTTGCCTCGGTTTCAAGCTCGGTAAGCTGTTCGGGCGTGAAAAAACCGTCAAAATCAAAGGTGACCTCGTTTTCGTTAAGGTGGAAACCGATATTATTAAAACCGTATTTTTTAAACACAAGTCCCGAAACGATATGCTCGGCGGTATGGTTCTGCATAAAATTAAAGCGGCGGTCAAAGTCGATTTCACCGGTGACCTCCTCACCCGGCTTAAAGGGCGAGCGCGTAAAATGGAATATCTCACCGTTTTGTATCTGAACGTCAAAAACCTCTACGCCCGAGACGTTCCCTATATCCGAGGGTTGTCCTCCCCCCTCGGGGAAGAAGGCGGTCTTATCGAGAACGGTTTTATATCCGCGTTCATCAGCTTCGCAGGAGAGCACGGCGGCTTTGAACCGTTTTATATAGGCGTCGGTCTCAAAAAGCTTTCCGGTTTTCATCACAACTTCTCCAGAACCATATGCGCGACCTTGAATATATCGCCCGCGCCCATAGTTATAACTATATCGCCCGCCGCCGCTTCGTGCGCCATTTCTAAAGCGAGCTCGCCGTAATCGGCTATCACCCTGCCGCCGGGTATACTGCCCGCGATATCCTCGGAGCTTATACCGTAAACGTTTTCTTCTCTTGACGCGACGATAGGCGTTAAAAACACCTTATCCGCAAGGGAAAGCGATTTTATCATACCGTCTTTTAAGAGCGCCGCGCGGGAATAGGTATAGGGCTGAAAAGCCGCTATTATCCGCTTATAACCGAGCGATCTTGCCGCTTTAAGGGTGGCGGCGATCTCGGTAGGATGATGCGCGTAATCATCAACCACAGTAACGCCGTTTTTCTCGCCTATCACCTGAAAACGCCTGCCGGCGCCGGTAAACTCCGATAAAGCGGCGCTGATACCTTCGGGCGAAACGCCCGAATCAAAGCACACCGCGAAGCTGACAAGACCGTTATAGATATTATGCCTGCCGGGGACGTGCATTTCAAGGTGGCCCACCTTTTCACCGCCGCGCAGAACGTCAAAAGAGAAACCGTATTTTCCGGGGTTTATGTTAACCGGGCGGTAAAAGTTTTCTTCCCCGAAGCCGAAGCTTATCGCCTTTGTCCCTGCGGCTCCTACCGCCTTTACGCAAAGCGGATCATCGCCGTTATAATAGCAGGTCGCCGCCTTGCCGCAGAACTTCATAAAGGAGGCGGTAAGGTTATCCATGGTTTTGAAATAATCGAGGTGGTCGTCGTCGATATTGAGCAGAACGGCAATATCGGGTGAGAACTCAAGAAAGCTATCCACAAACTCGCAGGATTCGCAAACAAGGGTATCGCTGCTGCCGAAAACGCAGGCACTGCCGGCTATCGGCAGTTTGCCGCCTATTACAGCCGAAGGATTTTGCTTGTTTAAAATGAGTATTTGTGTTATCATAGAGGAAACGGTGGTTTTGCCGTGGGTCCCGGCAACGCCTATCGTGTTTCCGTAAAACCTTGTTATGGCGCCCAGCAGTTTGGACCTTTCAAACGCGGGTATACCGGCGGCGCGCGCCGCGGCAAGCTCGGGATTATCGGAATGCACCGCCGCGGAATAACCCACGACCTCGGCGCCCGCGATGTTTTCGGCGCTCTGCCCGATAAAAACCTTTATGCCGAGCCGCTCTAAGCGGTCGGTATTATCGCTTTTCGCCCTATCCGAGCCGGATACGGAATAGCCCATATTGAAAAGCAGTTCGGCAATCGGGCACATACCGCTTCCGCCCACCCCTATAAGGTGGATACTGCGGGCGTTTTTTATAACGATATCTTCATTTGTAAGTTTTTTCATAGCCGTTCACCTATCGGAATAATAGTATACAGAATTATTATACTTCATTTCTACGGAAAAATAAACCTTTTTTTGCAAGAGGTGGAAAAAATGCTTCTAAAAATGCCCCAAAACGTCCGGTTTATCATTGATACGCTGAATGAAAACGGCTTTTCCGCCTATATGGTGGGCGGTTGCGTGCGCGATCTTCTGCTCCATAATGACCCGCACGATTACGACGTTTGCACGAGCGCAACGCCCGAAGACGTTATTAGGTTATTCGATAAAACCGTAAACACCGGAGTTAAGCACGGCACGGTAACCGTTATCATAGATAAACAGCCGGTAGAGGTCACCACCTTCCGCACCGAAGGTGAATACGGCGATTTTCGCCACCCCGATAAGGTGGTATACGTCCGCGACCTTGAAAGCGATCTTTCCCGCCGCGATTTCACGGTAAACGCGATGTGCTATAATGATAAAGAGGGGCTTATAGATATCTTCGGCGGAGAAAAGGACCTTAAAGCAAAGGTCCTGCGCGCCGTGGGCGACCCGGATACCCGTTTTAAGGAGGACGCGCTCAGGATACTGCGCCTTTTCAGGTTTTGTTCGGCGCTCGGCTTTAAAGCGGAGGAAAAAACGCTTGCCGCCGCAAAGCAAAACGCCTATCTTTTAAAAAACATAAGTGCAGAACGCATATCCGCCGAGCTTTCGCGCATTGCCCGCGGCAGTGATCCCGCGGCGGTTTTGCCGCTGCTTGACTGCGAAGGTCTGCCCTTTTTAAGAAAAAACGGCGATATAAAAAAGATACCGGGTCTGCCCGATAACGAAAAACTTAAATACTTTGCGTTTTTAAATCTTTTATGCGAAGATCTGCCCGGCGCGCTTGATTTTCTTAAATGCTCGAACGCCTTTAAAAAATACGCCCTGGGTCTGCGGCGCGCCTTTGAGTTTAAATGTGAAAACCGGGCGGATATAAAGCGCCTGCTCGCGATTTTAGGTGAAGACGTTTTCGATATGTTTTGCTACAAATCGGCGATAAGCGGCGAGGATACCGCGGACAAAGCGGCTACGGCAAGGGATATAATAAACCGGAATGAACCGTATAAAATAAGTCAACTTGCCTTAAACGGAAACGATATCGCCGCGCTCGGATACGGCGGAAAAGAAATAAACGAAATACTTAAAAGATTGCTTGAAACCGTGATCGAAGACCCGGCACAAAACCGCAAGGAAACTCTTATAAAAATGATATGATGTAACTAAAACCCGAAGGATGCCATACAATGTATTGAATTACATTTCGGCATCCTTTTTTTGCGGGTGATATTATGAAGGTCACGGTTATCGGCGGGGACCGCCGTATGATTTTTGCAAAAAGCGAGTTTGAACGGCGCGGATTTGAGGCGAATGCCCTTTACCCCGGGCAGGGCGGTTCTGATATAAACGGGAGCGACGTTATCGTTTTACCCGTTCCGGTCACGCGGGACGGGGTTAACATAAACTGCCCTCTTGCCGAAGAAAAGCCGCCGCTTTCGATACTTTTTGAGCTTCCGGAGAATATCCGGGTATTCGGCGGCGGCGAGCTGCCCTTAAAAAACTATACCAACTACCTTGCACTCGAGGAATACGCCGTGAAAAACGCGGCGCTGACGGCGGAGGGCGCTATAAGTTATGCGATAGAGCACACCTGTTTTTCACTTTTGGGAAGCGAAATTCTCGTAATCGGCTGCGGCAGGGTCGGAAAGGCGTTAAGCCGGCGGCTCGAGGGTTTTGCTCCCCGCCTTACGGTAAGCGCAAGAAGCAGTAAGGATCTGGCGTTGCTCGAAATATCCGGCACAGATCATATCAGAACCGGCGATATTGATAGAGTAACGAAGCGGTTCGATATAGTTTTCAACACGGTTGACATAAAGTTTTCATCTGCTACAGCGCAGGTGCTTGCGGGATCGCTTTTTATAGACCTTTCGAGCCGCGGCGGATTTGAAGAGGACGCAACGGTAAATCTGCCCGGATATATCCGGCTACCGGGCATCCCGGGCAAGACGGCGCCGCAAACAGCCGGCAGGATAATTGCCGAAACGGTAATCAATTCACTTGAGAACACAGGAGAAAAATATGCGTGATATAACCTTGGGATACGCCTTTTGCGGTTCGTTTTGCACTATGGCGGAGTCGCTTGCCGAACTCGAAAAACTATCGCAAAATGATATAAGAATAATACCTATAATGTCCGAAGCGGCATACGGCACCGATACCCGCTTCGGCAAAGCCGAAAGCATTAATGAAAGAATCGAGGAATTATGCCACGAAAAGATAATCCACACCATAACCGCCGCCGAGCCGATAGGTCCTAAAAAACTGCTTGATATACTTGTTGTATCGCCCTGCACCGGCAACACGGCGGCGAAAATAGCGCTCGGTATCACCGATACGCCGGTAACGATGGCGGTAAAAGCGCACCTTAGGAACGGTCGACCGGTGGTTTTAGGGCTTGCAACAAACGACGCGCTCGGTGCCTCGGCAAAAAACATAGGCGTCCTGCACGGCACAAAAAATATTTATTTTATACCCTATGGGCAGGACGATCCCGAAAGCAAGCCGACTTCGATGGTATGCGATTTTAAAAAGACCGGAGAGACTATAGAGGCGGCGCTTGCCGGCAGGCAGATACAGCCGATACTGGACGTTAGATATTAGATGATAGATGTTAGACGTCGGGAAAAAAGATTATTCTATAAGAATATGGCGGCGGCGGACATAATCCCCGCCGTTATCTTTTTGTTTTTGATACCGGCTTTTGACAAAAGCAGCGCCGCCAGCTTTATCGATACTCCGCATTTTATAAGATGGCACACGAAAAACGCAATATAGGCAAAGCCGTCCATTCGGGTAAAAAGATTGCCTACAGTAACGGTGCTTATATCGCCGATATAGGGGTAATCGAGTTTAGCGGAAAGCGGCAGTCCGAAGCTTAAAACTGTATCGAAAAGAACGATAAGCGAAAGCGCCGCGCCAAGGATCACACCGCCCGCCGCGCCGCCCGGCGATATCTTTTTGCCGAAAACGGCGATATACCCCACCGCCGGAAGCGTCGGCAAAAACATTCTTAAAAAATAGTTTTCCGAGTCTTTTAAAAAGGTATCACCAAAGGAAAAGACCCCTGAAAGATTCTTAATATCAAAGGTTTTAAGCGACATAAAAAAGAGCAAAGGCAGTATCACGCTTACCGCCACCGCCGAAAAAAGCGAAAACTTATATACCGCGCCGCTGCCCGATACGGCAAAATAAAAAACGCAAAAGGCGAATATCGCCTTTATAGAGATCATCCCCGAGCGGTAAAGCACCGTATCGTATATAAAGCCGCAGTATTCTTTTAAAGAAAAGAGCGCCGCCGCGAAGCTTGCCGCCGCTATGACAACGCACAGTATTTTTGTTAAAAAAGGATTTATATTCCGCGCTTTAAAGCGTCCGAGCAACGCCGCCAAAACCGCTGCAAGACAAAGCGCACCGCCGAGCGCGGCAAAATACGGCAAAAGCGAATCTTTTGAAAACGGCGCCGCTATAAGCCCGTTTGCCAAAGAAAACGCGGCTATAAGAGAAACGTTATATAAAACGGTGCTCCTTTTATTTTCAGTTTCCATTTACCCGCACCCCGGCATATTTAACTTCTTTATCGGTGTTTATCCCTAACGCGCAAAGCGCATTCGCGTTTATTATCTTTTTAAGCGCCAAGGCAGTTTCGCGTTTAAGCAAAAGTGAAAGTTCTTCTTCCTCGCCGTATCTGTAATTACATACAATATCGAAAGCCACCCCGCCGCCTTGAAGGCTTATTCTCGAGGTGACGCCGTTTAACCTGCACCGTTTATCAGATACGGAGATTTCCCCGCCCGAGCTTCCCGAAAAAAGGAGATTGAACAGCACGGCTTCATCCTCGCTTAAAGTAAGCGCGGGGAGCATATGGGCGTATACCGTTTGCCCCGATATTACGGGGCGTTTATCCTCAGCGGAGAGAAGCGGCAGACAGAACCCGTCGCTTGCCTCTATACGGGAAAGCACCTCGTAATACTTGTTTTTAAAGGGTATGCCGGTGGTTTTTTCGATGTTTGTCTGTATAGCCATGATATCGTAACCCACGCTAAGCTCCTGCGCTTTGCAGGAAAAGATATCATCAACGCCGGCAGTGTTATACATATATATACCGAGGTTGAGATTTTTGGCGTCAAAGAGATAATCAAAAACACTCTTTAGATCTTCGCCGTATATATTATTTTCGGTTATCGCTACGGCGCAGTGATCGAAAACCGCGTTTTTCGGCAACATATATATAAGGGCGTTTACCGCCTTATAAGGGGTATCGCCACGCGCCTTAAAAATCTTATTCTCGGTCGAATCGCTGTCGGAGCCGATATCGAGCACCTCGGCGTATGCTAAAAAGCCCCCGCCGGAGTTTTTAAAGGCGATAGCCGAAATAATATATTCGTTATCGGTTTCCCTATAGCCGCTGCAGCCGCATAAAGCTATGGGCAAAAGCGCCAAAAGCACCGCGGCAATAGCCTTTTTCACTTCTCTTTTCCTCCCATACGCCTTAAATCTTTATTGAAAAGCGGTCGGTTTATCATACGCGGCCACGGGGCGCGAAGCACGGTATCCTTCAGCGGACCGAAACCGATGCGCGAAAGCGATACGGTATAATCAACGCCGAAAGATTTCAGATTCAGCACGTGGATAAGCACCACCGCTCCGAGAGCCATAAAACCGTAGATCCCGAAAACCGAGCATATTATCACCGATATCACCCTTAAATAAAGCACCGAGGTTTTAAGCCGCGGCACCATAAGCCCGCAAATGCCGCTGAAGGCTACGGCTATAAGCATAGGCGCGCTGATGATCTTTGCCTGCACCGCCGCCTGACCCACCACAAGCCCGCCCACGATACTGAGCGCGTGACCGAGGCTTTGGGACATCCGCACCCCCGCCTCCTTTAAAACCTCAAAAACCGTTACGAGCAAAAGGCATTCCCCCGCGGAGGATATCGGCACACCCGAACGAAGCATTGCCACCGATACGGCAAAGCTCGTTGGCATAAGTTCTATGTGAAAGGTCGATATTGCCACAAATACCGCGGGGACCGAAACCGCCGCAACAAAGCATATATATCTTAAAAGGCGACGCACCGAGGAAACGATATAGCTTAAATAATAGTCTTCATCGGATTGGAAGTTTTCGGAAAACAGATAAGGCAGAGTAAGCACCATGGGCGTTCCGTTAACAACTACCGCGATCCTGCCCTCAAGCAGTCTTGCCGCAACGATATCCGGCCGCTCGGTAGTGCCGACGGTTTTAAAAATGCTCATTTTACTGTCGCGGATGAATTCGGTTATATAGTTGCTGTCAAGTATACCGTCGATATCTATTTCTCCGAGTCGCCTGTAAAGCTCATTGAGCGTTCTTTTATCGGTAAGGGTAGCGAGGTAACAAACGTAAACCGCGGTATCCGTGCGCCTGCCTATAGAGACCGATTTTATAGAGAGGTCGGGGGTGGAAAGCCGCCGCCTTATTAGCGCCAGATTCACCATAGCGTTTTCAAGGAATCCCTCGCGCGGGCCCTGGGTTACCCGCTCATCAGTCGGCTCTTCCACCGAGCGCACCGAAAAGCCCTTGGTATTGACCGTAACGGCGGTCGTGCTACCGTCTATCAGTATAAGCGTATCGCCGTAAAGCATATTGCGGACCATAAGCGAAATATCGGTTTCAGGCGATACCTCGCCGGCAAAAAGCACCTTTTCGCATATATAATGCGCCGTAACGTCGCACTTTTCACACCCGGTCATTAAAGAAAGCGGTTTTATAATATCCTCGCTTAACCGCCCGGAATCCACCATACCGTCAAAAAACATTACGGTAAAGGATACCCCGCACCCGACCGGCGCCACCCTTCTTTTTCTGAAAACCGCGTCGTTTTTGAACATATCCGCGAAAAACGCCGTATCGGCGGCGATGTTTCCGCTAAGGCGCATACCGCTGTAATCCTTTACCGAATCACTCAAAATATCTTCCCTCCCGGTTTTTGTTATTATTTACAGTTTTATCGGAATTTTACAAAAAAGCGGCGAAGCGTTTCCGCTTCGCCGTTTGGCTTTATAAAGCTATGTAATTATCCGAAAAAGAGGGCGTCTGCTCCGCAGGTGATGAAAGCCACCAGTATCGCCGCGGTAAAAACGCCCGCGGTAATTGCCGGAAGGGCGCGCTTAAGCCGCATATCGAGCATTGCCGCAACCAGCGCTCCGGTCCAGGCGCCGGTGCCGGGCAGAGGTATCGCAACAAGGAGAAACAGCCCTAAAAACGAATACTTTTTTACTATATCCGACTTATCCTCCGCTCTTTTTTCAAGGCGGGTGACAAATCCGTTGAATTTCTCGTTTACCCTTCTTATAAACGCAAATATACGCCTTATGAAAATGATTATAAAAGGCACGGGTAAAAGATTGCCGATAACCGAAACCGCCGCGGCGAGCCAGATATTAAGCCCGCTCGAATATCCGATCGGGATAGCGGCGCGCAATTCAGCCACCGGTATCATAGAGATAAGAAACGTATAAGTTATCTTACCGGCAAAGGTCTCAAAAAAGCCCAAAGCTTTACCTCCCAGGAAATTATCTAACGTTTGAAAATACCAATCCGCGCCGAAGTATTGAATATGCCGTAAAGGTATTCCGCGGGGGTCTTGCCTTCCTTCAAAGGCAGATATATAAGAAAATAGGTAAGCGCTATGATAACGACCACCAATATCGCCGCCACAATAAGGATCAGAACGTTCGACTTGGTGCTTTTAGGGATCTCCTCTTCCTCATCCTGCACGAAAAGTTCCTCCGAAGGCGAGATCTCGGGTTGCGGTGAACCGGCGGCGGGATCATCTTTTCCGCTTTCATCATCGTCAAAATAATCGAATTCGATATTATGAACCGAATTGTTTTCCGGCGATTCTTCCTGCGACGCTTCATTCGGGGCTTCCTGCGAGGCGGTTTCCGCCTCATATTTCTCTTCCTGCGGCGTTTGGGATTCGGCAAATAATTCCTGCTGCACCGGCTCCTCTTCCACCGGTTCTTCAGCGGGTTCTTCCGATTGCTCTGCGGCAGTTTCGATCACCTTTTCTTCGGCAGTATCTTCCGCCGGCTCGGTCGCCGCATCTTCGGCGGGAAGCTCCGTTTGCTCCTCTGCCGCGTCAGGAGTATCAACGAGAGGAGCCGCCGTATCCGCCGCGGCGGGAGCGGCTTCGGTAATGACCGGCGGTATCGTGGCACGGACCGGTGCCTCGGGCTTATGGGCGGCTATCTTTTCCGCCGATTGCATAATGCTCATATCCTCGATATACGGATGAATAAGCGTTTTCATTATAGATTTCCTTACGGTGCGGTTTTCGGTAAGAAGGATTATGCTCTGATTGCCGCTTTCGATAACACAGCCGCCGAAATAGCCCTCCGGCGTTACGAGCGGCACGCCGCCATCGATTATCTGAACGCTGCTTTGAGAAGATATACCGTATGCCGCGTTATCAACCGTTTTAAGCCCGTGGCTTATAGCCGCCGCGGCGGTAGCGATAAGTCCGTCCTCGCCGAAAAGCGGACCGCAGCAAATGATTATCTGACTGCGGGATACCGCGCGCGCCAGCGAATTTACAAAGGTTTTTTTATCCTTCGCTTTATCGTTCAAAAGCCGCATATGGCAGCAGCTGCCGAGGTTGAATTCAAACTCAAAATCGGTTGCGGTCATAAAATATACGATATCAACTTTAATATTCTTTATCATTTTTATCTCCCTTGGAATTTTGTATTCTCATATAAATTTATTCAATAAACGAGTATTGTATGCCCGATATCGCCTTTTCGATAAGCGGTTCTATATCGAGGTCCTTTTCAGCCGCTTCGCACTGCCCGGGCTTTGGTCTTGTATGCGGATGGCGCGGGGTAAAGACCGTGCAACAATCCTCATAAGGTAAAATTGAGGTCTCAAAAGCGTCGATCTTTTTTGAAATGACCACTATTTCCTCTTTATCCATACCTATAAGCGGTCTTAAAACCGGAAGATCGCTAACGCTGTCGGTAGCGCCGAGCGCGTGAATGGTCTGGCTTGCTACCTGCCCTAAGCTCTCGCCCGTGATAAGACCTAAACAACCTTCGTTTGCGGCGACGCGCGAGGATATCCTCATCATCATTCTGCGCATAACAAGGGTAAAATAATCCTCGGGGCAGCGCCTGCCTATCTCCTCCTGGATCTCGGTAAAGGGCACTATGGCAAGGTTTATCGGTCCGCTGTAACGCGCAACCTTGGATAAAAGTGTTTTGACCTTTGCTTCGGCGCGAACGCTGGTGTAAGGCGGGCTTGCAAAGTGTATCGCAAAGAGCGTAAGCCCTCTTTTTGCCATAAGATATGCCGCCACCGGGCTATCTATACCGCCGGATATGAGCACCGCCGCTTTGCCGGAAGTTCCGGTAGGAAGACCGCCGGCGCCCTTTATCTGACCGCCGCGGATATAGGCGCCCTTTTCCCTTATTTCGACCGTTATTACAACGTCGGGCGAGTGAACGTTCACCGTAAGGTGAGGATACGCTTCAAGCAGTTTTCCGCCCAGTTCCTCGCATATCTGCGGTGAAGTAAAGGGAAATTTTTTATCGGCGCGTTTGGCTTCCACCTTGAAAGTTTTTACCGCACAAAGTGTTTCCTTTAAATAACCGGGCGCGATACCGAGTATCTCATCCATATCCTTTTGGCAAACGCCTGCGCGGCAAAACGCCGCTATGCCGAAAATGCGACCCACATCGTCAAGAGCTCCCGAAAAATCAAAATCCTCGCTTTGAGGTTCGATATAAACAGTTGATTGCGATCTTGTTACCGAAAACTCGCCGTATTTTTTAAGGCGGCGTTTTATGGTGGATATCATCTTGCCCTCAAAAACCGAGCGGTTAAGCCCCTTTAAGGCAAGCTCGCCGTCCTTTATCAAAATAACTTCTTTCATCATTTTACCCTTCTTAAGGAAGTAACCGCCGCCTCTATCGCGCTTAAAAGCGCATTGACGTCATAAGCGGTATTATAGCGGGAAAAGCTTACCCTTAACGCGCTGTCTATCCTGTCTTTCGGAAGTCCCATTTCGCCGAGAACGTAACTGCCCCTGCCCTTTGAACAGGCGCTGCCGGAGGAAACGTAAACGTTTTTATCCTCAAGAAAATGAAGCAGCGTTTCCGAGCGGTATCCGGGCACCGAAAAATTAAGAACGAACGGAAGCGCGTCACTTGGCGAATTGATCTTTACAAAGCCGGTTTTTATCAGTTTTTTTTCGGCGCTTTCCCGCAAAGCTTTCACCTTTAAAAGATTTTTATCAATATCGCCTATCGCTTCTATCGCGCCGTAAAGGCCGTAAATATCATAAACCGACTGGGTGCCCGAGCGAAAGCCGCTCTCCTGCCCGCCGCCCCATAACAGCGGCAGGACGGTAACGCCCTTTTTAACGTAAATGAATCCTATGCCTTTAGGGCCGTGTATCTTATGCGCCGAGGCGGTTATGATATCTGCGCCGAGTTCCTTTACGTTTATGCGCATTTTTCCGAACGCCTGAACGCAGTCGCAGTGAAGTATAGCGGGAGCGCCCGCCGCTTCTATCGCGCGGCGCGCCGACTTTACCGGCATTACCGCGCCGGTCTCGTTGTTTACAAGCATAATGCTTACGAGTATCGTTTTACCGTTTATCGCTTTTTTAATGCTTTCTTCGCTTACCGTGCCGTCGCTCTGAGGTTTTATTCTCACTACCTCAAACCCCTCGGCTTCAAGCCGCTTTATCGGCTCAAGCACGCTCGGATGCTCAACACTGGTGGTAACTATACGGTTGCCGCGTTTTTTTCTGGCGGACACCGCGCCGAAGAGGGCGGTATTGTTACCCTCGGTGCCGCCCGAAGTAAAATATATTTCATCAGGTCTTGCTCCGAGCATACCGGCGATTTCAGAACGCGTTTCATCAAGTAAACGCTCGGAGTTATAACCCATACGGTGCAGACTTGAAGGGTTGCCGAAAGCGCCGGACATGGCTTCCGACATTCTTTTTTTCGCTTCTCTGCAAATCATTGTTGTTGAACTGTTATCAAGATAAACGATTTTTCCCAAATAAGTCACACTTTCGATCGATATACACAGTTATTATACAATATGTTGTATAAATAAACAATAGCAAAATGACATTTTTTTAAAAAATCTCAAATATTTTTATCATAATACGCCGGGAGCGCGCTTCGGCGTTATTGTCCTTGCAATAATCGGTCGTATGTGTTAAAATGATTTGATTAAATAATTGGATGTGAGAAAATGGCGGAGCGCACCGTTGCGGCGATATCCACCCCTAAAGGCGAGGGCGGGATATCGGTAATAAGAATATCCGGCGATGAGGCGGTAAGCATTGCCGATAAATGCTTTAAAGCGATAAGCGGCAAGCCGCTTACGGGTCTTAAGGGTTACAGCGCGGCTTTCGGCAAAGCGATAAGACCCGACGGCTCGGTGATAGACGAAGCGGTGGCTCTTGTGTTCCGCTCCCCAAAAAGCTACACGGGCGAGGACGTTGCCGAAATATCGGTGCACGGCGGATATATACCCGCAAACGAATGCCTTAAAAGCGTTTTCGCGGCGGGCGCCTACCCGGCAGAGGCGGGCGAGTTTACAAAACGCGCTTTTATAAACGGCAAAATAGACCTTGCCGAAGCCGAGGGCGTAATGGAGATTATCGGCGCCCGTTCGGCGGCGGCGCTCGATATCGCCATGCGCGCAAAAGAGGGATATATCAGCCGCGATATAGAAAACATCACCGAGCGGATGCTCTTTACGGCGGCAAGTCTCGCGGCATACTCGGATTTCCCCGATGAGGATATTGAAGGTCTTGACTATGAGCATTTTTCTGCTTTACTGCTTGAATGCGAAGCCGCGCTCGAAAAGCTTATATCGACCTTTGAGGGCGGCCAGGCGATACTTGCCGGCGTGCCTGCCGCGATCGTGGGCAAACCGAACGTAGGAAAATCAACGCTTATGAATATGCTCTCGCGGGAGGAAAAATCGATAGTTACCTCGCTTGCCGGGACTACACGCGACGTGATAGAAGCGCAGGTGCGCGCCGGCAACGTTATGCTGTTGCTCGCCGATACCGCCGGCATACGCGAAACGCAGGACAGTATCGAGAATATCGGAGTGGAAAGGGCGATAAGAAAGCTCAGAAGCTCCGCTTTGATACTTGCGGTTTTCGATATCTCCGAGCCGCTTGACGGCGAGGACCTTAAGATAATAGATATGCTCAAAGGCAAAAAGTGCATTGCAGTGCTCAACAAAAACGATCTTGCAAAGAAGGCTGACCTTTCGCCTCTTGAAGGCATTATGACGGTCAGTGTATCGGCAAAAAGCGGAAATGGCGGCGATACGCTTATTTCCGCCATCGAAAACATTTGCAAGACCGCCGAGATAACCGAGGGGGATACCGTGCTTTTAAACGAACGGCAGTATTCCTGCGCAATAAGGGCAAAAAGCGCCATAACAGAGGCGCGCTCGGCGTTGCTCTCGGGCGTTACGCTTGACGCGGTGACCGTGCTTATAGACGACGCCGTAAACGCCCTTTTGGAGCTTTCGGGCAAGCGGGCAAGCGAAAGCGTTGTTGAGGAAATTTTCAAAAACTTCTGTATCGGAAAATAAAGGAAGCAGATATAAATGATAAAAAGGTATGACGCGGGCGAATATGACGTTGCCGTTATAGGCGGGGGTCACGCCGGCATCGAGGCGGCGCTCGCCTCGGCTCGGCTCGGATGTAAAACGGTTATGTTCACTATCAGTCTTGACTGGATAGGCAATATGCCCTGCAACCCCTCGATAGGCGGCACAGCTAAAGGTCATCTTGTTCGCGAGCTTGACGCGCTGGGCGGCGAAATGGGCAAGGCGGCGGACGCCAACACCCTTCAAAGCCGTATGCTAAACCGCGGAAAAGGTCCGGCGGTATATTCGCTTCGCGCCCAGATCGACCGCCGCGCTTACAGCGGATATATGAAAAACGCGGTCGAAAAACAGCCGGGGCTTGACGTTAAGCAGGCGGAAATAATCTCTATCGAAAAACAGGACGGGGTCTGGAAGCTTTGCACCCGCCTCGGCGCCGTGTTCTCGGCAAAGTGCGCGATAATCGCCACCGGCACCTTTTTAGGGGGCAGGGTCTACATAGGCGAAGTGAATTACGAAAGCGGACCGGACGGCAACTTCCCGGCGACCGAGCTTGCCGTTTGTCTTAAGAATATGGGCTTGCCGCTTCGCCGCTTTAAAACCGGAACGCCCGCCAGAGTTGCAAGGGACAGCATTGATTTTTCAAAGCTCGAGGTCCAACCGGGCGATTCCGTGACCGAACCGTTCAGTTATAAAACAAAGCACCCGATAGAAAACAAGGTGGTCTGCCACATCGGGTATACAAATGATAGAACCAAAGAAATAATACTTGCAAATCTCGACCGCTCGCCGCTATACTCGGGCGTTATCGAGGGCGTAGGTCCGCGCTACTGCCCGAGCATTGAGGATAAAATAGTTCGTTTTTCCGATAAACAGCGCCACCAGATGTTTATCGAGCCCTGCGGCGAAAACACCGATGAAATGTATCTGCAAGGGATGTCCTCCTCCCTGCCCGAAGAGGTGCAGATCGCCTTTTACAGGACTATGGAGGGGCTTGAAAACGTAAAGGTAATGCGCAACGCATACGCTATAGAATACGACTGTATCGACCCTTCAGCCCTTTACCCCACCCTTGAACTGAAAGAACAAAAGGGGCTTTACGGAGCGGGGCAGTTCAACGGTTCCTCGGGTTATGAGGAGGCGGCGGCGCAGGGGCTTATAGCCGGTATCAACGCGGCAAGAAGCGTTAAGGGACTGCCGCCCGTGACCCTTTCGCGCACAAGCTCATATATAGGGACTCTCATAGACGACCTTGTTACAAAAGGTTGTATGGATCCATACCGCATGATGACCTCGCGGAGTGAATACCGCCTGCTCTTAAGGCAGGATAACGCCGACGAGCGCCTTATGCCTATCGGTCACGATATAGGTCTTATAGACGACGAGACCTTCGGCGAAATGAAAAAGGAAACCGAGTTAAAGCTTGCTGAAATAAAGCGGATAAACGGTGTTTTCCTTGCTCCCTCGGAAGCGCTCAACGAACTGCTTTGCGACCGCGGGACCGCGCCGGTAACTTCGGGCATAAACCTCGCCGATCTTATACGCCGCCCGCAGATAAGCTATAAAGACCTGGCTCCCTTTGATAAAGGAAGACCGGTCCTGCCCGACCGCGTTTGCGAAAAGGTAGAGATCGAGATAAAATACGAGGGATATATAAACCGCCAGATAAAGCAGGTTGAAGAGATGAAACGGCTTGAGGATAAAAAGATCCCCGCCGATACCGATTATGATTCCATTCACGGTTTGCGGCTTGAAGCCAAAGAAAAACTCAATAAAATAAGACCCGAAAGTATAGGCAGAGCCGGGCGCATATCGGGCGTGAGCCCAGCCGATATATCGGTGCTTTTAGTATGGCTCTCGGGTAACGGCGGTGATAAAAATGACTGATTTTAAGACGGGATCGCTTATCCCTTTATGCGAAGAATTCGGGCTTTGCCTCACAAAAGAGGCGGCGGAGAGATTGGATCTTTACGGCAATCTGCTTTTGGAGTGGAACGAAAAGATGAACCTTACCGCCATAACCGAGCCGGAAGAGGTGCTTTACAAGCACTTTTACGATTGCCTTTTGTTCTTTTCGGCGACCGAAGTTAAAAAGGGCGCAAAGATAATAGACGTAGGCACCGGCGCGGGCTTTCCGGGATTGGTGCTTAAAATCGCCCGACCGGATATAAACATCACCCTGCTTGACGGTTTAGGCAAAAGAATAACCTTTTTAAACGCGGTGCTGGCAGAGCTCGGAACAGAGGGCGAGGCAATACATCTTCGCGCCGAGGAAGGCGGAAGAAAACCCGAACTGCGCGAAAAATTCGATATTGCAACGGCAAGGGCGGTTGCAAATCTCGCCGCGCTGGCGGAATACTGCGTTCCCTTCGTTAAACCCGGCGGACTTTTCGTCGCGATGAAGGGCGGCGAACCGCACTCGGAGGTCGAGAACGCCAAAAGCGCCTTAAAAACGCTCGGTTGCGGTGAGCCCGGAATAATACTCAAAAACCTGCGCGAAAACGAAAAAAGAAGCTTTATTATTGCAAAAAAAATATCGCAAACTCCGCCAAAGTATCCCCGGAACAGCGCAAAAATATCAAAAGCCGTGCTTTAACAGCGCGGCTTTTGGTTTTTACTGTCGGATCACGCGACCGAAAACGCTTTACAAAACGCGGCTTGTCCGCCATAATTATTTCAGAAAGTTTCGGGAGGCAAAGGTATGCACACCATAAGCGAGAAAAAACTGCTGCTCCTCCGCCCGGGCGATATACTGCCTTCCCCCGATCAGCCGAGAAAGCGTTTTGATGAGCAAGAGCTTGATTCGCTGGCAAAAAGTATAAGCGCAAACGGTATTATCGAGCCGCTTTGCGTTCGCCGGGACGGCAGGGATAAATACGTCCTGATATCGGGCGAGCGGCGGCTTCGCGCGGCAAAAATAGCGGGGCTGAGGCGAATACCCTGCGTTGTTCATAAGACCGACGATAAGAGCGCCGCGCTTTTCACCCTTACCGAAAACATCCAGCGCGAGGACCTTGATTTTTTTGAGGAGGCCGCCGCGATAGACCGCCTGCTTGCAATATACGGTATCAGCGCTACCGAAATGGCGGCGCGGCTCGGTATGGCGCAATCCACCCTTTCAAACAAACTGCGGCTTTTACGGATAGACCGGCTCGACCGCGAAAAAATAATCGCGGCAAATTTGAGCGAACGCCACGCGAGGGCGCTTTTGAGACTCAATAAAAACGATATCCCGAGCGTTATCGATACGGTAATAAGCCGGCAGTTAAGCGTCCGGGAGACAGAAGAACTCGTTTGCGCCATAGTATCGCCCAAAAAGCCGGAACCTCAAAAAGAGCCGGTGCGAAAGGCGGCAATAGGCGATATAAAGATCTTTTCAAACAGCCTTTCAAGACTTCTTACAACCATGCAGAATTCCGGCATAGAGGCAAGCTCCTCTCGCAGAGAGACCGATGATTACGTTGAATTTGAGGTTCGTATAGAGAAAAACACCACCCACCAGCTTGCAATCGCCGGTATATAAAACGTTAAAATCTGCCGTTTGCCTTTCCCCTTGGGCAAACAGCGGTTTTATAAGCCCTTTGGGGTAATACCCCGCGCGGTTTTGCACTGCCGCGAAAAGGGCGCCCATATTCATCCCCATACACTGACGCCCCTGCTTTTCAAGCAGGGGCGTCGGTGTTTTTATTATTTATCGTATTCGTCCAGAAAATAATGCTTTTTGCCCTTCCGTTTATAGGCAAGCACGGTATCGGTATTAACGTTTTGCAGACTGCCGAAAATGCACTTTTCAACGTCGGGATGTTTCTTTTTAAGATCCTTGATGAGCGCCTTTATCTCTCTTCGTTTTGAAAGCTCCTCATCCTTTTCGGAGTTTTCGGTAAAGCGGCAGGCGCATCGCAAAAATTTAAGCCCGTTGTTATCACGCCAGGATATTATATCCTCCTCCCGCACAAGATACAGCGGACGGATAAGTTCCATACCTTCAAAATTGGTGCTGTGAAGCTTTGGCATCATACCCTGTATCTGGGCACCGTAGAGCATACCCATAAGGGTGGTCTCTATCACGTCGTCGTAATGATGACCGAGCGCGATCTTGTTACAGCCGAGTTCCTTTGCAAAGCTGTAAAGATATCCCCTGCGCATACGGGCGCAAAGATAACAGGGGGATTTCGGTATTTCGCGGACCGCCTCAAAAATATTGCTTTCAAATATCTTTACAGGTATATCGAGCAGTTTGGCGTTCTGCTCTATAAGGCGGCGGTTTTCCGGATTGTAGCCCGGGTCCATAACTATATAACAAACCTCGAACGGCACGTCCGAATACTGCTTAAGCTCCTTAAAAAGCACCGCGGTAAGCCAGGAATCCTTGCCGCCTGAAATGCAGACCGCGACCCTGTCCCCCGCGTTTACAAGCTTATATATCTTTAGCGCCTTATTGAATTTAGCGGTAATGTTACGGCGATACTTCTTTTGAAGCGAAGCCCTCACCTTTTCGTAAAATTCGTTTTCCATTATCACAAATTCTCTTTGACCGCCTTGCGCACTACCGAGTTGAACCAGCAGTAAAGCGCCTCGCCGAGCTCCTGATATATGGGATCGCCATCGTGCGAGCAGAGCATCGCGAAGGTCTGCCCTATGCGGCGTTCGATATCGTTGCCGCGGCGGAAAGCGAGATAGTAAAACGAAAACGCGCCCATATCGGAAGATGTTTTATATATCTCGTCGCCGGCTTTTTTGAGCGCGTCAAGAAAGCTTTTCTGGGCAACGCCCGAAAGGGTATCATCGGTTATATACTGTTCGAAACCGGCGGTAGCCGAAAAGGATAAAAGCAATCTTCTTTGTATCAAAAGCCCGTAATCGGTGTTATCCTCCGGTAACTCGCCCGCGTTCTTTAAAAACTGTTCGGCAACGGCGGCGCCAACCCGCTTTGCGGCGGCGCGCTGCTCACCGGAAACGTTCTTTTCTTCGCTTGCCGCAATGTTTTTTCTTATATCTCTTGAAGGTTTATCGCCCGCTATTTTCACGTCGCTGTCATTCTCAACAAACGTCACACTGCCACCTCTTTTACTGTTTGTCCGTTTAAATTCTATGTAGAAGCTTCGCTGTTTATTACGGCGAAACTTATTTCTCCTTGAACTTGTTGCTCCTGACCGGATGACGGAGCTTACGTAACGCCTTTGCTTCTATCTGGCGTATGCGCTCACGGGTTACGTTAAATTCCATACCCACCTCTTCAAGGGTATGGCAACGCCCGTCCTTAAGCCCGAAGCGCAAGCGGATGACCGCCTCTTCACGCGGGGTAAGGGTATGAAGCACGTTATCGATATCCTCGTTGGTTATGGTCTTGAGCGCCGCCTCATCCGGAGCGAGCGCATCCTCATCCTTAATGAAATCCATAAGGCGGGAATCCTCCTCGGGGCCTATCGGGGTCTCCATGGATACCGGTTCCTGCGCAACACGCATTATCTCGCGCACGCGCTCAACGGGAAGCCCCATCTTTTCGGCTATGACCTCTTCGCTCGGCTCATATCCGTTTTCGTGAAGCAGCTGGCTTTGCACCTTTTTAAGACGGTTGATGGTTTCGACCATATGGACCGGTATGCGTATGGTGCGCGCCTGATCGGCTATCGCCCTTGTTATCGCCTGCCTTATCCACCAGGTGGCATAGGTAGAAAACTTGAAGCCCTTGGTGTAATCAAATTTATCTACCGCCTTGATAAGACCCACGTTGCCCTCCTGGATAAGGTCGAGGAAATACATACCTCTGCCCACATACTTTTTGGCAATGCTTACAACAAGCCTTAGGTTTGCCTCGGTAAGACGCTGTTTGGCACGCTCATCGCCATCCGATATACGAACGGCAAGATCGACCTCTTCATCCGAAGTGAGAAGCGGAACACGGCCTATTTCACGCAGATATACCTTGACCGGATCGTCGAGCGAGATATTATCGAGCGAAAGATCGTCGCCTAAATTATCAACGTCGACCTCTTCAAGCTTCAACTCCTCGTCGCTCGGCTCCTCATCAAAATCGATATCGAGAACGGTGGGCTCCGAAAACAGTTCTTCAAGATCGTCGGGCGCGTTTTCGATATCATCTATGGTTTCCTTTTTATCCTCGTCGTCCTCTATCGGTTGCGGGATCTCTTTTACCTCTTCCTTTAAATCCTTTTCCTTTTTTTCAGCCATATTTATTTCCCCTTTTTCTTTTCTATTATTTTCTGAAGATTATCCGCCCACTGATCGTTATCCATATTCTTTATATCGGGCAGGTTTTTCTTTTCATCCTCTTCTAATATTACCGAAATACTGTCCTTTAATACCGCTTTCGGATTTTCACGCGCCCGGTCGCTGTTCATAAGCGATACGAGATACCCGATCTGCTGATCCGAAAGGATATCCGAAAAATCGGATATCTCCGGCGCTTTACCGCATGACAGGCATTCGCAGATCCGCCCGTATATACGCGAATTGATCGAGGTGACCATCTGATCGGGCTTTAGCGCTTCATACGCTTCCGTGAAAAAATCGGTGTGCGAAAGCAGAACCGTTATAACGTTTTCCTCCGCCGCTGCCGCTGCCGGGTATATGCGCTTTTCGGGGTTCGGAGCGTTGCTCTCGAATTTAGGCCTTATTATTTCGCTTATGATCTTTTTTTCGCTTTTCTTCTTTTGCGCGCGCCGCAGCTCTTCTACACGCGCCGTAAGCGCCGCGCGTGAAATACCGTATTTTGAAGAAAGGCGGCCTATATAAACGTCGCGCTCTATGGCATCGGAGGAGCCGGCTATTATCTCGGCGGCACGGGAAATATATTTTACCTTGCCGTCATCGGAGTTTACGTCTATGCCCTTTACGGCGGTAAGCAGTTTATACTCCATCTCGTTTACCGCGCCTTCGAGCACCGCTTTGAACCTTTCCGGGCCGTGCTTTTTGATAAACTCATCGGGATCCTTGCCGTCCGGCACCGATACCACACGGACGCGAAGCCCCGTATCTTTAAGTATTTCGCCCGCGCGAGCCGCCGCCTTAACGCCCGCGGCGTCCGCGTCAAGCGTCAGGATGACCTCTTTTGTATAGCGACTCAGTATCTTTGCCTGCTCCGCCGTAAAGGAGGTCCCGAGCGCCGCAACGGTATTCTCAAACCCCGCCTGGTGAAGCGATACCACGTCCATATTGCCTTCAACGAGTATCACGCTTTCGGCACAGTGGTTTTTAGCAAAATTCATACCGAAAAGGTTTTCGCTCTTTTTATAAACCGGCGTATCGGCGGTGTTTACGTATTTGCCGCCCGCCTTATCGTCCCCCGGCATGGCTCTGCCGCTGAATGCTATTACCCTGCCGCGAACGTCTATTATCGGGAACATAACGCGCTTTCTGAAGCGGTCGTAATACCCGCCGCGCTGACCGCGGTTTACAACGTTTGCCGCGAACATATCGCTTTCGGAGTATCCTTTTGCCTTAAGGTGGTTTATGAGCATATCCCAACTATCCGGCGCGGCGCCAAGGCCGAAATGCTTTATTGTTGAAACCTTAAGCCCCCTGCCGGTAAGATAATCGAGCGCCCATTTGCCGCCCTCGGACATAATATAATTATGGAAAAACTTGGCGGTCTCGCGGTTTATTACATATATTCTTTCCTTGAGCTTGCCTATGGAATCATCGTAAGAGTTTTCCTCTATAGTAACGCCCGAACGCTCGGCAAGAAGCTTGACCGCGTCGATATAATCAAGGTTTTCTATAAGCTTTGTAAAGGTGAAAACGTCGCCGCCCACACCGCAGCCGAAGCAGTAAAACGAGCCGTTTTCGGGATAAACGGTGAAGGAGGGCGTTTTTTCGTTATGGAACGGGCAAAGCCCAACAAGGTTTTTGCCCCTGCGTTTAAGGGTAACGTAGGGCGATATAACCGATTCGATATCGTTGCGGTATTTGATTTCATTTATAGTGCTTTCGCTGATAGCCATACGTATCACCCCTTTTTAAGACGTTTAATGATCATATTCTCCAGAATTTCGGTATGTAGATATTTTCAAAGGTGGCAACGGCAAAGTGGTCGGTCATACCGGCTATATAGTCCGCCGCGGCGCGGGAAACGCCGTCCCTTTCAAGAATGGTTTTGTATTCACCCGAAAGCCTGTCCGGATTCTCGGTAATATATCCGAATATCCCCTCGATAATGCCCCTGACCTTCGTTTCCTCGGATTTAGCGGTAGGGTTGGTATAAACCGAATCAAAAAGAAATTTATGCATTATATCAAGGTATTTTTGCGTTTCCGTGTCAAGTTTTATATCGGCGCCATCGCTTGAAAAAACAATGGAATTAACAAGCTTATCTATCCTGGCGCTCTTATTGTCCCCGAGGTATCCTACCGCGTCCTTCGGCAAATCGCTTTCGCTTATTATACCGGCGCGAACGGCATCGTCGATATCGTGATTTATATATGCGATCCTATCGCTTATTCTTACTGTTTTCCCCTCGGGAGTGGCGGGCCAATCACCCCTCGTATGGTTAAGAATACCGTCGAGCACCTCGGCGGTAAGATTTAAGCCCTGCCCGTCCTTTTCGATTATCCTGCAAACGCGAACGCCCTGCTCATAATGGGTAAAGCCGCCTTCTACAAGCTCGTCCAGCGCCCGCTCGCCGGCGTGGCCGAAGGGCGTATGCCCGAGATCGTGCGCTAAAGCTATCGCCTCGGTAAGGTCCTCGTTAAGGCGCAGCGCCCGCGCCACCGTTCTCGCTATCTGCGATACTTCAAGGGTATGCGTAAGCCGCGTGCGGTAATGATCCGACTCGGGCGATAAAAACACCTGGGTCTTATGCTTCAGGCGCCGGAATGATTTGCAGTGTATAATACGGTCGCGGTCACGCTGGAAATCGGTGCGAATGGCGCATTTTTCCTCCGCGGTCTCGCGCCCCTTTGTGTTAACGCTTAAGGTTGCATAGGGCGACAGTATCAGTTTTTCGTTGTTTTCGGATATCTCACGAATATTCATAACTACCCCCAAAAATGCCTTCTACTATATTTATTCGCTTAAAAAACGCTGATTCTCCCGTTATTTTCAAATTTTCTCGAAAATTTCCGTTTTACCCTCGTTTTTCGGCAAAACCGAGGATGAAAAAGCGTCCTCTATACGCCGCAAACAGGTATCGGATCTTTCCGAGGATATGGAAAACGAAAGATCGACCGTATCGGTAAAATCGGCGGAAAGTATCTGTGCGCCGGCTTCTTTTAAAACAAACATAAGTTTATCGTAATCCCCGTAAGCGACCGAAACACTATACCGGTCGCCCTCAGTTACCCGGGTCTTGCGGCAGGCGCCAAGCGCCGCGGTCGCCGCCGCGGAATAGGCGCGAACAAGCCCGCCCGTTCCGAGCAGTATACCCCCGAAATAGCGGACCACCACTATAAGCGCGTTTTTTAGACCGCTTGATTTTAAAATATCGAGCACCGGCTTGCCCGCCGTGCCGTGCGGCTCGCCGTCATCGGAAAAACGGGTAGTCCCGTCCTTTAAAATAAAGGCGTAAACGGCGTGCCTCGCATCCCAGAATTCCTTGCGCTTCGCGTTTATGGCGGCTATCGCCTCTTCTTCACTTTTGCAGGGGATCAAGAACCCTAAAAATTTAGAGTGCTTTTCAACGTATTCGCCCGAAGATTCTTCCAAAGCCGTAACGTATTCCTTCATAAACCCACTCCAGTAACAAAAAACCGCAACTGCAAAAACACAGCTGCGGAATTCGGGTAAAAATTATTTATCTTCAATACCGAAACGCTTTTTAAACCTGTCAACACGACCACCGGTATCTACCAATTTTTGCTTACCTGTGAAAAACGGATGACATTTAGAACAAATATCCAAACGAATATCCTTCTTTGTAGAGCGCGTCTCGAACTCGGCACCGCAAGCGCATTTAATAGTTACCTTTTCGTATTGCGGATGTATACCTTCCTTCATCCTGAGTCACCCCTTCCTAACATTGTAACATTGTGATATTATCACAAGTCGCAGTAAAAATCAAGTAAAATTTTTATCTTTTTAGTATTTTGTTTTTTATTTTTCAAAAAACCGATTATTTTAAGGCACTTCTTCGATACTGCTACCCGAGATCGCGCCCTGAAGTTCTAAAGAATCCTCTAAAAGCCTTTAAACCTATTTACAAATGACATCTATAATGCTGATAACATCTTTATTGTGGCTTTTGCTCAATGTTCCAAACAGTTTAAGCATTTCTAAAAAAACACCGATGTTATCGCGGTTTATAATAAAATTGGCGGTTTCCTTGGTTTGGGCCGTTCTTCCTAAAAGACCCGCGCCGTTTTCAAGCTCTGTTATCGGAAAGCACAGATACAGCATCGGTTGTGTGCCAATCGCGTATTGTTTTTCCGTTATTTTAATTTCAGCAACGATTTCAAAATTTCCGAATTTATAAACCAACAACGGGTACTCAACTTTAACCCACATAAAATCAAAGCCGTTTATTGTTTTACTTATGGGGTGCGACCTTGTGATCAATAAATCAGTATTCGTATCCAAAGAATCTTTTTCCGAAAGATTTGATAAATAGCTCTTCACATTATTCAGATCACCTTTTGAAACTATGCCCCAATCATAAAAGTATTTTATATATTCAGATAACTCATACAGTGTTTTTTCTTTTCCGTTTGCGCCGATAAAACTAAAATCTTTTAGTGTTGTTCTCTGCAGTTTTTCGGTATCCGCTTTAATTACATCATAGCCGATTTGCCATTCTACATAACAACTTTGGGTGAACGGTTCAGATTTTGTGGATACCGGAATTCCGTATTCATTAAGAACAGACCTTCTTTTTATCCTTGTTTTTTCGGTTCCCTTTGTGAGCGGAATAGCCACCTTGATCTCGCCTTTTTTCATTTCTTTGATAAACATTTTGCCTTTCCCCTTACATCTGAAACAGTTTTTTAAAGTAATTATCAATTAAGTCGAAATCGGTGTTTTCATTATACGATATTTTAGATTTTAACCAGGGATGTTTTTGAACGCTTTTTGTAATAAAAACATCCTTTATCCTTAAAAAATCGCTGTTGTTTATGAAAACGTCGCAATTCCCGTAATAATACGGTAACTTATCGATATGATCCTTAAAGACGTCAACGTAGCAATAATAAGCAATTTTATTCTTATCAATTATGATTGAGTTATCGGATAATTCTTCAATAAACGTTCTGCTTCTGTTTAAAGCATTGATATCCCGCATTGTAAAAAACAAGACATCACCATCGGTATATTTTTTATACTTCGACGGGTATTTTGATATGTAGTTTCTGATATAATCATGTTTAAGATTGAAACTCTTGTTATCAGAAGTGATAAAGTTCAACCCCAAAACATCACTATACTTAAAAACGTTTTTGCTTTTTTTATAAATAGCAAGAATAATCGGAAAACCCTTTGATTTTGAAGTCATGCTGAACTCTTGACTGTTTACTATGCAGTGGTCAATAAGTGTGTAATTGTTATAAAACGGTTTAAGCAAATCGTAATTTGCTTTTTTGATCATATATGACAACGGATGCAGGACAGCAATATAATCCGGTTTAAGCTTATTGTAAGAAAGCAGAAAAGAGATACCCAAATCTCTTGTTTTAATATCATCGTCAATAACACAGGGCTCTGCTTTTTTTATATCGTTTTTAACCCTTGAAGTGGTATCGTTATACGGGGGATTACCGATTATTATCAGCTTATCACTGTCGTTTAAGTTTATAGAATCCCTTGTAAAACCACTTAAAGCATTAAGATTATAATATTTGCTGTTCGGGTAAAACTTTTCGGCTTTTTCGATGGCTTTTTCATCTATATCACAACCAATCGTTCTAAGCGGATACAGAGATTTTAAAAACGCTCCGTAACCGCAAGAAGAATCAAGATAAGTATACTCCGCATAGCCGTCAACATTTGTTTTTACCATTTCTATAAGCTTATCAACAAATTTTTGCGGCGTGTAAAAGCAGCCAAAATCCGTCATTTCTTTATAAGATAAGTGTTGCTGGACCATAAACGCTCCTCTTTACAGGTAATCAAGTTAATTATACACGAAAAACGCAAAAACTTCAAGAGCAGATCTAGCCATTTATCTTTTAAATATTTTGTTTTTAATTTTCTCGAAAATTTCCACCGTTTTAAAGCAGATTTTGTATCTGGAGGCGTTTTTTGCGATATCGGCGCTTTCGGCGGACACCGCCTTTTCGAGCCCGGATTTTTTTGCCGAGGGCAGGCAAACGCCCGGAAAAACAACGCACCACCAGTTATGTCCTCCCGCCGCGCCTATACGCACGGTAAGCGAATTATATTCCCCGGCGGGCAGGGTAAAATCATCATATTCTCTGTTTTCAAAAAAGTTTTTTTCTATAGCCGCGGTAGCGGTATAGGAAAAGCCCTCTTCCTTTATGACCGCGTTTGCCGCGAGAATTATCTCATCCATATTGCGGTTTACCGCCGCGATCGCCGCTTCTATGCTATCGGCGTTCTCAAGATAAGGCGCAGCTGTTTCGAGTATCCTATCGCGCACCTTCAGTTTTAACTGCTGATCCTCTTCACTATCGGAATTGGCAAGTATATGGAGCCGCAGCACCCCTTCGCGCAGTTCGTCCATGCGCCGCTCAAACCCGAAAAAGCTGACGGCTATAGCGCAGATAAGCCCGAAAAGCACCCCGAGTTCAATATTCTTTCTTAAACGTTTTTTCATAAAAATCTTCCGTCCTTTTTCTCTTTGCAGAGATTATTGACGGAAGATTTGTTTTTTATTCAGATAATCAAAATCGGATCAAACAAACGGCGCAACTATAATATCCGGATATTCGCCGCTGATGCTTTCAGCTGCCCCGATCGCCGCCGTTTTGCTTTTAAATATCGCAAAGTGCGAAGGCCCGCTGCCCGAGATCGAGACTGCCAGAGGATCAAAAGAAGAAAGCGATTCGAGCGTTTTTTTATCGCCGGCTACCGCCGAGAAAGCATTACTCGAAATGGAGAGCGCCTCCTCTTGCCTGCCAGCGCGCAACAGTTCGGTAAACTCCGGCGTCACGGGGGTTTTACCCGGCATACCGTCAAGCTTTTTATACATATCCGCCGTGGATCTTTTATCGCCGCTCTTTACTATCAGGATGTAATAGCCCTTAAGCGGAGCAAGCGGCGTTACTTTTTCGCCTATGCCGCCCACGCGCGCCGTGCCGCCGTAAAAAAAGAAAGGAACGTCCGCCCCGCATTCAAGTCCGATTTCAGCAAGCTCATTTAGGTTGAGTTTCGTTTCGTAAATGGCATTGAGCGCCGTTATAACGGCGGCGGCATCCGAAGAACCGCCCCCGAGCCCCGAAAGCAGTGGTATATGCTTTTCTATCTCGATTTTTGCGCCGCCCTTTATACCGGTGCGGCAAAAGAATTTTTCTGCGGCGGTCCACGCTATGTTGTTTTCATCGCTTATACCCTCGCAAAGGACCGATATGCCGTCGCTCTTTTCAACGTTTACGGTATCGAACACTCCTACCGCCTGGAAGACCGAGTCGATAAGATGATATCCGTCCTCCCTTTTGCCGGTTATATCAAGTGTAAGATTTATCTTCGCGTTAGCGCCTATCCGCATACATTCACCACCTGTTTTTTAAAGCTTACAGTTTGATTTTATTATCCGGCGCGCCGCTTGTCAAGAAAAACGCGTTTTTTGCAATTTTATTATTGTAAAATAATATATTTTGTGATAAAATATAAAAAATATATTATAAGGGGAAATTTGCCTTGTCTTTTCCTTTGAAGAATATCAGGAACTTTTGCATCGTTGCTCACATAGATCACGGAAAGTCCACCCTTGCGGACAGACTTTTGGAACTTACAAGCTCGGTATCCGCAAGGGATATGGAGAACCAGATACTCGACAGTATGGAGCTTGAGCGCGAGCGCGGCATAACCATAAAGGCGCACGCCGTTACGCTTTATTACACCGCCGATAACGGCGAGGAATACGAGCTTAACCTTATAGATACTCCGGGACACGTTGATTTCAACTACGAGGTCTCGCGTTCGCTTGCCGCCTGCGAGGGCGCGATACTGGTCGTTGACGCCTCACAGGGGATCGAGGCGCAAACGCTTGCAAACACCTATCTTGCGGCGGATCACGGGCTTGAAATACTGCCCGTTATAAACAAGATCGATCTGCCGAGCGCCGACCCCGAGCGCATAAAAGCCGAGATCGAGGATATCATCGGCATACCCGCCGACGAGGCGCCCCTTATATCGGCAAAGACCGGGCAGAACGCCAAAGACGTTCTTGAACTTATAGTAAAAAGCGTTCCGCCGCCGGAAGGCGACCGCACCGCGCCGCTTAAAGCCCTTATTTTCGATTCCTATTACGACGCTTACAAGGGCGCTATCGTTTATTTCCGTGTAGTGAGCGGGCGAATAAACCGGGGCGACCGGATAAGAATGATGGCGACCGGCGCTGAATTCGAGGTTGTTGAACTCGGAAGAAAAAGCGCCACCGCGATGGTGCCCTGCGAAACGCTTGAGGCGGGCGAAGTAGGTTACCTTGCCGCTTCGATAAAAACGGTAAGCGAAGCCCGCGTAGGCGATACAGTGACGCTCGCCGAAAATCCGGCTAAGGAGCCGCTTGAGGGTTACCGGGCAGTTAAACCGGTGGTGTTCTGCGGCATTTATCCGGCGGACGGGGCAAAATATCCCGATCTGCGCGATGCGCTCGAAAAGCTCCAGCTCAACGACGCTTCCCTGCTTTACGAGGCGGAAACCTCGCAGGCGCTCGGCTTCGGCTTCAGGTGCGGCTTTTTGGGGCTTCTGCATATGGAGATAATAGAGGAGCGGCTCGAACGCGAGTATAACCTTGATATCATCACAACCGCTCCGAGCGTTCAATATGAATTTCATCTTACAAACGGGCAGACGGTCTTTGTTGATAACCCCACCAACTACCCCGACCCGGCGGTAATATCCGAAGCGCTTGAGCCGATATCTAACGTTAATATTTACGCGCCCAACGATTACGTTGGAACCATAATGCAGCTTTGCGAGGACCGCCGCGGCACCTACGTTGATATGAAGTATCTCGGCGACCGGGTGGATATACGCTATATTATGCCTACCGGCGAGATAGTTTACGACTTTTTTGACGCGCTCAAATCCCGCACCAAGGGTTACGCCAGTTACGATTACGAACCGGCGGGATATCAGAAATCCTCCCTTGTTAAGCTGGACGTTATGCTGGCGGGCGAAACGGTGGACGCGCTCTCCTTTATCGTGCATAATTCAAACTCCTATGCGCGGGCGCGCAGGATAGCCGAAAAATTAAAGGAATATATACCGAGGCAGCTTTTTGAAGTCCCCGTTCAGGTAGCGGTGGGCGGCAAAATAATCGCGCGCGAAACCGTTAAGGCGCTCCGCAAAGACGTTCTCGCAAAATGCTACGGCGGCGATATAACGCGCAAAAAGAAGCTCCTTGAAAAACAAAAAGAGGGCAAAAAAAGAATGCGCAAGCTCGGCAGCGTAGAGGTGCCAAAGGACGCGTTTATGGCTGTTTTAAAACTTGACGAATAGGTGAGTTTATGAATAACAGAAGAAAAGCGGCGGCAATAAGGCGAAGACGGCTGTTTATATGCTTTTGCTCGGTCTTTGTCGCTATACTGCTGTTTCTTACGGGTATAATGATATCCTATATCAAAACCGCGATACAAAACGACGCCGAAGAGGACGGTTCTTCGGATACCTCGGCTTCGGAAAATACCGGAGAAACGCCGAATGAAAACGAAAACGGCTCGGGCAGCGGCGATATTCCCGATAACGGAAACAGTGGCAACGATAACGGAAACAACGGCAATAACGGCAACAAAGGTGACAACGGCGGTAACAACGGTGAAAGCACCGACTACGACAAACCCCAACCGGTGGTGCGCGGCGATACCGAGCTTGACGCGAACTACTCGCGGCTTCTGCTTGTTAACGCCGAATACCCGCTCCCCGAAGACTACAAATACGGTTGGAACGTTACCGAATTTGACGTAAGCTACAGCAACAACAGCGATAAGCTTATGCACAGGATAGACACCGGGATATGGCCATACGTTAAAGCCATGATAGACGCGGCTCGCAAAGACGGGATAGACCTTTCGGTATGGTCGCCCTACCGCACATATGAAATGCAGGAGCGGCTTTTTAAAAACCGCGTTGCCAAAGAGGGCGGCGATGAAGCCAAGGCGGCGACCGCGGTGGCGCGCCCCGGCACGAGCGAGCACAACACCGGTCTTTGCGCCGATTTCAATATGGCTTCAAGCAAATTTGAGAGCACCAAGACCTTTACGTGGATGTGCGAGCACGCGGAGGAATACGGGTTTATTTTAAGATATCCGAAGGATAAGATCGATATCACCGGCGTTATGTATGAATCCTGGCACTGGCGTTTTGTTGGGATAAACCGTGCTAAAGAGATAAATAATCTTAACGTGACGCTTGAAGAATATATTAAACTGAAGGGCTTAGACCCGCAGGCCGAGCTTTATAAAGAATAAACGGAGGGTTTTATTTTGGATTTCAAACAGTTTTTCAGCCAGATAAAGGGCAAAAAGATCGCAATGTGCGGAATAGGGATAAGCAATACTCCCCTTATCCTAAGCTTTTTAAAGCAGGGCGCCAGAGTGATCGCCTGCGATCGCCGCGAGCGCGAACAGGTCGGCGAGCTGGCGACCCGGCTCGAAGAGGCGGGCGCCGAGCTTAAACTCGGCGAAGGATACCTTGATAATCTCGAGGTCGATATAATTTTCCGCACGCCCGGAATGAACTTCCACCTTGAGGAGCTTGAACGTGCAAGAAAGCGCGGTATAGCGGTTACAAGCGAAATGGAGGTCTTCTTCGATCTTTGCCCCGCTACTATTTTTGCCATAACGGGGTCGGACGGCAAAACGACCACTACCACTCTTATAGCCAAAATGCTTGAGGCGGAGGGCAAAACCGTTCACGTGGGCGGCAACATAGGCAATCCGCTTTTACCGGAGATAGAGAATATAAAGCCGGAGGATTTCGTTGTTGTCGAGCTTTCTTCCTTCCAGCTCATTTCCATGCGTAAAAGTCCCGACGTTGCGGTGGTAACAAACGTTACGCCGAATCACCTTGATATCCACAAGGATATGGACGAATACGTTGAGGCGAAAAAGAATATACTGCTCCACCAGAACGCCTTTTCACGCACCGTTTTAAACCGTGACGACCCGATAACCGAAGAGTTCCGCAGGGACGTTCGCGGTCAGTCGCTCGGGTTCAGTATGGAGCGGCGGCTGAATAACGGCGCCTGGCTCGATGAGGACGGCGTCCTGCATATGGCATACCGCGGCGTTGACGTTCCGATAATCGACCGCAGAGAAATAAAGGTAATAGGCGATCACAACGTTTCGAACTACCTGGCGGCGATATGCGCCGTTTGGGGCTACGTCGGAGTGGACAGTATATGCAAGGTAGCCCGCGAATTCGGCGGCGTTGAGCACAGGATAGAGTTTGTCCGGGAGCTTGACGGCGTTAAATACTACAACGATTCCATAGCTTCAAGCCCGACGCGCACGATAGCCGGGCTTAAGGCATTTGATAAAAAGGTTATCCTTATAGCCGGCGGATACGATAAGCACATACCCTTTGAGCCGCTGGCGCCCTACGTTACAGAAAAGGTTAAAACGCTCTACCTTTGCGGCGCCACCGCCGAAAAGATAGAAAAATGCATCCGCGATTACGAGGGATATAAGGGCGAGCCGGAGATAGTCCGCTGCGCCGATATCGCCGAGGCGGTGCGCCTGGCGCACGGCAGCGCAGAGCCGGGCGATATAGTTACCCTCTCCCCCGCATGCGCCAGCTTTGACGCTTTCCCGAACTTTGTTGCGCGCGGAAATTACTATAAAGATCTGGTGAATAAACTGTAATGAACATCAAAAAAACACTTAAGGCGTTATCGGATGCTCCGGGTATCGGCTGTATCAGGTCGGCGTCAGAAATCGCAAAAAAAGAACTCTCCCGCTACGCTGAGGTAAGCACAACCGATAACCTCGGTATTATAGGCAGAATACCCGGCAAGAGTGATCGCACCCTCATGATCGAGGCGCATATCGACGAGATCGGTTTTATAGTTACAGCCGTCGATGATAAAGGTTTTCTGACCGTTTCTACGTGCGGCGGGATCGATCTGCGCGCGCTTCCCTCGCGGCAGGTGGATATCCACGGCAAAAGGACTGTCCGCGGCGTTTTCTGTTCAACGCCGCCCCACCTTTCGGAAGGCGATATTACCTTCGATAAAATATCGGATATGAAAATAGATTCCTGCCTCGGCGAAAGCGCGAAGGACGTTATATCGGTAGGCGATTACGTTACCTTTTGCACGAAGTCAAGGGAGCTTGCCGGCGACCTTATCTGCGGCAAGTCCTTTGACGACCGCGCCGGCATTTGCGTTTTGCTGGAGCTTGCAAGCAGATTTTCAAAAAAAACGCCTCCCTTAAACCTTGCTTTCTGCCTTTCGGATATGGAGGAGATAGGTCTGCGCGGCGCAAAGACCGCCACCTACGGCATATCCCCCGATGAAGCCATAGCTATCGACGTAAGCTTTGGCGACGGCCCCGAGATAGATCCGAACGATTGCGGAAAAATCGGAAAGGGTGCCATGATAGGCGTATCCCCGATCATTGACCGCGAAATATCGGATAAGCTTATCCGCATTGCCGCAGAGAGCGAAATCCCTTACCAGACCGAGGTTATGAGCAGCAGGACCGGCACCGACGCCGATACTATCTCCTTAAACAAAAACGGCGTAAGGACCGGGCTTGTTTCGATACCGCTTCGCAATATGCATACCGATTGTGAGATCATCTCGGTTTCGGATATAACGCGCGTTTGCGATCTGCTTGAAAACTATATAGAAGGCGGTGGCTTAAATGACTGATATGATACGGGAACTGGCTTTGCTTGACGCCACCTCCGGCGATGAAAAAGCGGTAAGAGATCATATTATTTCAAAGATCAAACCCTACTGCGATATAAAGACCGACGCGCTCGGCAATATGATCGCCTTTAAAAAAGGCAAAAAAACACCCGCTAAAAAGATAATGCTGGACGCCCATATGGACGAAGTGGGGTTCATTATCACCCACATAACAAAGGACGGATTCCTGCGCTTTAAGCCGGTAGGCGGTATAAACACATCCGCCCTTATGTTTAAAACCGTTCTTATAAACGGGAAAACCGCCGGCGTTATAAGCGGCAAGCCGATACACCTTACAAAGGATGAGGAGTGCAAAAAACTGCCGGACGCGGACAAACTCTATATCGATATCGGCGCTAAAAGCGGCGAGGAAGCCGAAAGGATACTGACTGTCGGCGATCGCGGCGTTATGGTATCGGATTTCACGGTAAGCGGAAAAAATATTATTTCAAAGGCGCTTGACGACCGTATCGGCTGCGCGATACTTATAAAGCTTATAGAAGAATACGGCGAATACGACTTTACAGCCGTTTTCTCGGTCCAGGAGGAAGTGGGGCTGAGAGGCGCCAAAACCGCGACCTATGCCGTAAACCCCGACGCCGCCATAATCTTAGAGAGCACTACCGCGGCGGATATCGCCGACGTTCCCGAGGATAAAACGGTTTGCCGTTTAGGGGGCGGCGCCGCGGTCTCGTTTATGGACCGCGCAACCGTTTACGACCGCGAATACTATGCCGCGGCGATGAATAGCGGCATACCGGTTCAGCCCAAAAGCGCCGCCACCGGAGGAAATAACGCCGGCTCGGTCCATTTAAGCGGCGAGGGAGTCAGAACTATCGCGATATCGGTGCCCTGCAGATATATCCATTCATCCTCATCGGTCGCAAACACCGATGATATCAGAGCGGCATACGACCTTGCAAAATATATGATAGGATATATCGCAAATGATAAATAAGACCGATTCCCTGCCCTTGTTCGATACGCCTTCGGCGGAAGCGATCAAGACAGAAAACCTGTTTTATGCCTATAAAGACCAACTTCGGCTTTTTTCGCAGGATACCACCGGCGCGGTGATAGCGCTTCTTGACGGCAACGCGATAATATCCGGCACGATCAAGCCGGACGAGGCAAAAAGCTTTTTAAGGTTCACAGGCGCGAAGAGTGTTTTTTCTACCTCTGATAACCTCTGTAAACTATACGGAGAAAACGGCTATGAAAAACTTAACGTGCTAGTCCTTTGGCGCCCGCCCTTACTGGCGCCCGGAAACTTCGGCGACGATCTTTCAAGCCGCGATATCTACGGTATTTTAAACGTTCCGGAATTCAACTTGCCGCCCTACGAATACTTTGCCACCGATTATTGCCTGCGCAAGAATCACGGTCTTATAAAGGTGTTTGCCCGGCGCGATATATGCGCCGCCATAACGCTTGAGGGCGAAAAATACCGTTTGCTCGCGGGTATCGTTTCAAGACAGAAGGGGCGCGGCGGCGCCCTGCTTCAGGCGGCGGTATGCGGAAAAAAGCCGGTGCTTGCCGTCTGCCGGGACGAGCTTATCCCGTTTTATGCTAAATTCGGTTTTGAACCGCTTTATACCGCCGGACTTTGGAGGAAAGATAATTGAACTTTTTAAAATTCAGCGACAGTATCGGGGCGCTTGACAGAAAAGCGACCGAAAACTGCAAAACGGCTTTTTCGAATATAGAAGAAATATCCGAATACAACCAGCAAAAGGTGCTTTCGGCTTTTACCGAATGCGGCGTGGGCGAAATGCACCTCGGCGTTTCTACCGGCTACGGCTACGGCGATCCGGGCAGGGACACCCTCGACCGGGTGGTGGCAACGGCTTTCGGCGCAGAGGACGCGCTTATACGCCACAGTTTTGCCTCGGGCACCCATACCCTTTCGGTGGCACTTTTCGGTATACTGCGCCCGGGCGATTCGGTTTTAGTGCTTACGGGCAGACCCTACGATACCATTACCGGCGTTTTCGGTATCGAAGGCAAGCCGGACGGTTCGCTAAAGGATTTCGGTATCGGTTACGATCAGGTGGAGCTGACCCCCGAGGGCGTTCCGGATACCGAGGCGATCGCGGCACGCCTCAAAGAGAAAACGTATAAAATGGCATATATCCAGCGTTCGCGCGGATACAGTCTTAGAAAAAGTCTTTCGGTAAATGAAATAAAGGCGCTTTGCGAAACGGTCAAAAAAGTATCGCCCGAAACGGTGATAATGGTGGACAACTGCTACGGCGAGTTTGTTGAAGTAACGGAGCCGACCGAGGTGGGCGCCGACCTTATGGCGGGATCGCTTATCAAAAACCCCGGCGGCGGTATAGCGCCCTGCGGCGGTTACATCGCCGGCAAAAGCAAATATATTCAAATGTGCGCCCACAGGATGACCTGCGCGGGAGTGGGGCGCGAGGTAGGCGCTACGCTCGGTCACAACCGCGAGCTTTTTATGGGATTTTTCGCCGCGCCGCATACGGTGGGCGAAGCGCTTAAAACCGCGGTATACGCGGCAGAGCTCTTTTCCCTGCTCGGTTACGAGGTAAGCCCTATGACAAACGAGCCGCGCGCGGACATAATAGAAATAATTAAACTTAAAAACAAAAACGCCCTTATATCCTTTTGCAGAGGTCTTCAGGCGGGCTCGCCGATCGATTCCTCGGCGGTGCCTACGCCCGCGCCCATGCCGGGATATACCGATGAAGTTATAATGGCTGCCGGCGCCTTTACCGGCGGCGCTTCGATAGAACTTTCGGCGGATGCGCCGCTGCGCGAGCCGTTTGCCGTTTATATGCAGGGCGGGCTGAATTTCTACAGCGCCAAAGCCGGCGTGCTTTCAGCGGCGGAGCGAATGCTTAAGGACGGCATTATTAAATTTAAGGAGTGAGAAAATTGCAAAAGCTTTTTGAGGGCACGGTATACGATATGGTAGGAAAGCCGGACGGGCTTATTTTCTCATACCTTGAGGACGTTATCGACGACCGGGTCCTTGTTAAATTCAAAATGATAGAAGCGCAAACGGGCAACGTTACCGATATTGCCAAAAACGTATACCTGCTTGCAAAATTCGGCAACAACTACCGCCCGGCGGTAAAGATAGCGGATAATTTCGTAACCGTAAAATCAATTAACCTTCCGAGCGGAAAGTTATTCTTATGCAACAGATCGGGCGCCTGCTACCTTTTAAGCAGTGATGGCGGCGTTCTCTGGACCGGAACGGTGTTATACCGTGATGAGGCGCCGAGCGACGTTGCCCTTTACGATAACTGCGTTTGGGCAAGCTTTTATAACAGCAACGTGCTTATAAGGTTCAACCTTGCAACAATGCGGGAGGAACTGCGCATAGGCGGCGCGCGCTCGCCGTTTTCCGCGCCGCGCGGGGTATTTATCGAGGGCAACACCGCGATAATCAGCAACGCCGGTTCTATGTCGCTTACCAAGGTAAACCTTGATACATATACCGTTGAACCTTATTACGATTTCAAACAGAAGGTCCGCGATTATATAAAAGTGGGCAGGTATGAATTCGTGCTTCTTGAAAGCGGTATTTATTCATTTTGATCCGCGGGAGTCGAACCCGCCGGATCAACTGGAGTGATGGTTTGGGCACGGTTTTTGAAAGGATATATGAAATTGTAAAAAAGATACCCGAAGGCAGGGTGGCTACCTACGGTCAGATCGCCTTTGCGGCGGGTAATCCGCGCTGGGCGCGCGCAGTGGGTTACGCGCTGCACGTAAACCCGGATCCCGCCACGATAAAATGCCACCGCGTTGTAAACCGCGAAGGCAGGATATCGCCGGCGTTTGCCTTCGGCGGTGAAAATATGCAGCGCCAGCTTCTCTTAAGCGAGGGCGTTGCCGTAAGCGAAGACGGTTTTGTTGACCTTAAAAAATATTTAGTCGATACCTTTTTACTAACGCAATGATCAGGGGATGAAACAATGTTTGAAAAAACGCTGATATTCAAGGATTTTGACAGCATTCGCGAGTTTGTAAAGATCGCAAACGGCAAACCGTATGATATAGAGCTTTCATACGCGGGCAAGGCGGTAAACGCCAAAAAAACCGAGGAGGTTTTTACCCTCGATCTTACAAAGCCGCTGGTTTGCGTTGCGCACTGCGATAACCCGGGCGAGTTTTTGATGCAGATAAGAAAATTTGTTTACAGGAAATAATACTCACACTATGGATGATCTTAAACTTATAAAAAAACTGATAGAATATGATTTTCGCGATATGAACGATCGCCAGTTTGCCGCCGTTACCACGGTAAGCGGTCCGCTTCTGGTGCTTGCAGGAGCCGGCAGCGGCAAAACGACCGTTCTTGTGAACCGCACCGCGTATATCTTAAAATACGGCAACGCGTATTTAAGCGAGACCGCGCGGCATTTAAGCGCCGAGGAGATAAAGGCGGCGGAGGATTACATCGCGGGCAAGACCGATAGTCTTCCGACCGGAGCATACGCCGTATGCCCGCCTAAAGACTACGAGATACTTGCCATTACCTTTACGAACAAGGCGGCGGGCGAGCTTAAATCCCGGATATCGGATAAGCTCGGCGAGCTTGCCGATAATATCTGGGCGGGGACCTTTCACAGTATCTGCGGCAAGATACTTCGCCGCAACGCCGATAGGATAGGATATTCCTCGAACTTTACCGTTTACGATACCGATGACCAGAAGCGCCTGATGAAGGATATCATCAAAACGGCGGGCGCGGATGAAAAGATGTTCACCCCGAAATCGGTGTTATCGGCGGTATCGCGCGCCAAGGATTCGCTCATAACCCCCGAGGAATTCGGCAAAACCGCGGGCAGCGATTACCGGAGCAAAACGATAGCCGCCCTTTACGCGGAATACCAAAAACGCCTTGTAAGTGCCGACGCAATGGATTTTGACGATATGATAGCAAACACCGTTTTGCTGTTCAGTGCCGCGCCGGACGTGCTCGAATACTATGCAAACAAGTTTAAATACATAATGGTGGACGAATACCAGGATACGAACTACGCGCAGTATGAGCTTATAAGACTTTTATCCTCAATACATAAAAATCTTTGCGTTGTGGGCGACGACGATCAGAGCATATACCGCTTCAGGGGCGCTACGATCGAAAACATACTGAATTTTGAAGAAACCTTCAAGAACGCGAAAACGATACGCCTTGAGCAGAATTACCGCTCTACAGGCAATATACTGGGCGCGGCAAACAGCGTTATAGAAAACAATATGGGCAGAAAGGGCAAGACCCTTTGGACCAAAAGCGAAAACGGCTTGCCGATATACGTTCATACGGCGTCCGACGCGGCGGACGAGGCGAAATACGTTGCCGACGGTATTATGGAAAACGTTGACGGCGGCGATAAATTCTCCGATAACGCCGTGCTTTACAGGATGAACGCGCAATCGGCAAACTTTGAAAACGTTTTTGCCCGCTCGGGTATACCGTATAGGGTAATAGGCGGTATGCGCTTTTACGAGCGCAAGGAGATAAAAGATATCCTCGCCTACCTTTGCCTTATCAATAACCCGCGCGACGACCTGCGCCTTATCCGCATAATAAACGAGCCGGCAAGGGGCATAGGAGCCACCACCGTTACCCGCCTTCAGGATATCGCATATGCCGAGGGGCTGAGCATCTTGGAGATTTGCGGCAGGGCTGACGAATACGCCACCCTCGCCCGCGCGGCTGTTCGCCTTAAGGAATTCCATGCGGTTATGACCGAGCTTAACGAGCAAAGCGAGGATTCCCCGATATCCTCACTTACCGAAAGTCTGCTCCAAAAGAGCGGATACCGCAACGCCCTTATACTTGAAAACACCGACGAGGCGAGAGACCGTCTTGAAAATATAAAGGAATTTTTCAACTCCGTTACCTCCTACGAGCAGGAAAACGAAAACGCCTCTCTGGCGGGCTTCCTTGAGGAGATCGCCCTTGTAAGCGATATAGATTCGCTTGATGAAGGCGAAGACCGCGTAACGCTTATGACGATCCATGCGGCAAAGGGACTTGAATTCAAAAACGTATTCTTAGTAGGTATGGAGGAGGGCATCTTCCCCGGCACGCAGTCGCTTTACGCGGGACCGCAAGAGATAGAGGAGGAACGCCGCCTTGCCTACGTTGCCATAACGAGAGCCAAGAAAAAGCTTACGGTAACAAGGGCTTCCACCCGTATGCTTTACGGCTCTACCGGGCGCAACCTGCCCTCGCGCTTTTTAAGAGAGATACCCGATAAGTTCTGCGCTTTCAGCGAATCAAAGCCGGTTTTCGCCGGTTATTACGGCTACGGCGAGGGCGGTTTCAAAAAAGACAGATCATATCGGTCGGGTGACGACGGATTTGACTTTACGCCGAAGAAACCGCAATATAAACCTTCCCCGCCGCAAAACAGCGCCGCGGGCGGCCGCGCGAGCTACGCGCCGGGGCAAACCGTTGAACACAAGGTGTTCGGCAAAGGTATGATAATAAGCGCGAAAATCATGGGCAACGATATGCTTTTAGAGATCGCCTTTGATTCGGTAGGCACCAAAAAGATAATGGCAAACTTTGCAAAGCTTAAAATAGTTTAAAATGGAGAGTATTATGAATCTGACGAGTTCATTCACAAAAAAATTAGCGAGGGAAACGCTTTTAAACAAATACTTCGGCAGTGTTGTTGCCGCCGCGGCGTATGTTTTTGTTTTCATCATATGCTATAACACGGCGGCGATAGCTTCGGTGTTTTTGGGCGGGATCGCCGCAATAATTGCCTTTTTACTTATGTTTGTGTTCCTTATAATCCCGCTTACGCTCGGTTACGTTTTTTGGAGCGTGCGCCTTACCTTTGCGGGCGATAACGAACCGATTCAGATATTTAAATACTTTTCGAGCGCGCGCGATTACCGAAGGGCGCTTTCCTTCTCGTTGCCTTTTACGGGAACGGTTTGCTTCTCCGGCTTTATACTTTTTGTCCCCTGCTTTTTTGCCGGACTTATTTCAAGCGGAAAGCTTTTTACTATCTTCAAAATGCCGATACCCTCCTGGGCGCCGGGCTTCTGGGTGCTTACCACGGTTATGTATATACTCGCGATTATTACCTTTTTACTGATAATGCTCAAATACTATCTTGCGCCGTTTTTGATGGCGGCAAACGAAAATATGGAACCGCTTGAAGCCATGCACCTTTCAAAAACAATATCCGCCGGCAGAAAGGGCGATTTTCTGATCCTCGTGCTCAGCTTTATCGGATATATAATCGCCTGCGCCTTTGTTATACCGATGATATTCATATTCCCCTACTTTGCGGCGTCTTACTCGGTGCACTGCCATTTTGCCGTTGCGGCTTACAATAAAAGTATCGATAATATGTTAAAGCCGGATATCCCGAGCTTTAACGCCGATATAAGCTTTTAGGTGATCTTATGAAAAAAGTATTCAGTCTCGGAACGCTTTATCTGCTTACCTTTATTATCATGATAGCGAACGTTACGGCGGCAACGGTGCAATCGCTGAATCCCGATATAAGCAGTCTGCCCGAGGGCAGGCTGATAGATTCAGTCGCCTCGCCGGAGGGAAAATCGCGCATAGACGTATACCTTGTAAGCAACAACCTCGGCAATGCCGTTCGGGGCGTATACGTTACGGGCGGGCGCGCCGCAAACATATACTGGCAGACCGGTGTTGACAGCGCCGAAATAGTGTGGCACAGCGAACAGAGCATTACCATAAACAACGTGCCTTTAAACGTTAAGACCGATACATACGATTCCCGCCGCGGCACGGCGATCTTCAGCGAGGGACTTTTGGCAAGGGATAAAAACGCCGATGATTAAAAATGAAACCGTTCGGATAACCGTTAACGATATTACCGCCGAAGGCGCCGGAGTAGGCAGATATGAGGGTATGGCGGTGTTTGTGCCGCATACCGCCGTTGGCGACGTTATAGACGCAAAGATCGTTAAGATAAATAAGAATTACGCATACGGCATTATTGATAAGATAATAACAAGTTCGGATACGAGGATACCGGTGGATTGCCCGAGCTTTTATAAGTGCGGCGGCTGTGTTTTTCGCCATATAAACTATAAAAGCGAGCTTGAGATCAAAGAAAACCGCGTTCGTGAGACCCTAAAGCGCATAGCCGGCGCGGATATAAAATCCGGCGGTATAGTCGGCGCGGATAACACTTTTGCCTACCGCAACAAGGCGCAGTTCCCCTTCTCGGCAAACGGGTCGACCGGTTTCTTTGCGCCGCGTTCACACCGCGTTATACCCATTAGTGAATGTCCCCTTTTGCCCGATGAGTTCGGCGGGATAGCCGCCTGCGTTTCAGAGTTTTTAAGAGAAAACAACATATCGGTTTACAACGAGGAAAGCGGCAGGGGGCTCGCGCGCCACCTTTACATAAGAAAGGGCGCGGTTTCGGGCGAAATTATGGTGGTCCTCGTTATAAACGGCGATACCCTGCCCCGTTTTAAAGCGCTTACGGATAAACTGTTATCCCTTTGCGGCGAAAGCTTAAAAAGCGTTCAGCTTAACATAAACAAAAAAAGGACTAACGTTATTCTCGGTGATAAAAATAAGGTCATCTTCGGAGCGCCGTATATAACCGATACGCTCTGCAAAATAAAGATCCGGATTTCGCCCTTTACATTTTATCAGATAAACCACGATATGGCTGAAAAGCTTTATAAAAAGGCGGGCGAATACGCCGAACCAAAGGGTAAAAACATAATCGACCTCTACTGCGGCGCGGGCAGTATAGGGCTTTCGCTTTGTGACCGCGCCAAAAGCGTTACGGGCGTTGAGATCGTGCCCGAGGCGGTAGAGGACGCAAAAGAGAACGCCAGGATAAACGGCATAGATAACGCCGGGTTTATCTGCGACGACGCCAAAACCGCCGCGAAAACGCTTGCCGAACGCGGCGTTCACGCCGATACCGTTATCATTGATCCACCCCGCAAGGGCTGCGAAGAGGAGCTTTTACATACGATAGCAGAGGATTTTTCGCCCGAAAGGATAGTTTACGTCTCCTGCGATCCCGCCACGCTGGCGCGGGATATCAAAATCCTTCTTTCCCTTGGCTACACCGCCGAGGAATTCACCGCGTTCGATATGTTCCCGAGAACGGGACATGTGGAGTGCGTGACATTGATGACGAGGAAAGAAGCAGACTGACAAATCGGGATTTGTGGAGGAATTGAGATGTTGATACCGGAAGCATGTGAGCTGCTGAAAAAGGAGCTTTTGGACAACGGTTACGAATATGGATTCTATTTGAACGGGACATCATATAGGCCTGATATGACGAAAGGTTTTGATAAAGAGTTCTTTGAACGTTTACTGACTGAATACCGCATTCAAAGTCCCGAAGACACGATGAAGGCAAAGCTTGGCACATGTAATGATGCTGTCGTTTTGATGAAATCTATTTTGGACAAACACAGTGTTCCAAGCAAGATTTGGCTACTGCATTACATTCAAAAAAATAAGTTCCATACCGTTTTGACCTTCTATCTGGAAAACAAAACTGTCTATCTGGAGCTGACTCCTCAATCTGTAAAACCGTGGTACGGAAAGGAAATCATATTCGATAGTGAGCAGAGTTTCGTGAACGAATACAAGAAAAATGATTGTGACGTAATTGATGTTACTGATGACGTTATTATAGGAAAAGCTCCTGATTTTCTGCTGTCAAGAATGCTTTGACAACTCCCGGTTTGCAGAGCCAATGTAATCGATCCGGGTGTCCTGACCCAACTGATCAACGGCATATTCTTGACGTCGATGGTTGTGTGGGCAGCATAGATAACGGCATTTTATTCACGCTATTGTCCCAAGGCACGTGGAGACGGTGGTATTAATGACAAAAACTGATGATGGAGAATAATATGATACATTTGGAAAAAATCGATTCAGAGAACATATGGGATATCGTTGCGCTGAAGGTATTCAAATATCAGAAAAGCTTCGTTGCTGAAAACTGGGTAAGCATCGTCCAGGCATACGGCGTTCGGGATTCGGCCACGGCTGCGTTTCCCTTTGCTATTTATAATGACAAAAGACCGGTCGGATTTCTGATGGTCGGTTTTAATGAAGCTGCGTTGTATGAAAACTGGGACGACGTTGAAGCCCCAAAGTCACTTGTCAACAACTACTCTCTGTGGCGTTTGATGATCGATAAGCGATATCAAAAACGCGGCTACGGCAGAGAAGCGATAAAACTCGCCATTGATTTTATCAAAACGTGGCCCTGCGGGAAAGCTGAGTATTGCTCTCTTTCCTACGAGCCGGAGAACGAAGTCGCCAGAGAGCTTTACCGTTCAATGGGCTTTGTGGAAAACGGCGAAATGGATGGAGATGAGATAGTCGCCGTGTTGAAACTGTGATCACTTTGGCAGACCGCCCCGGCTATCAAATACAACCGGTCGACGGTGTATTCTTGACGTCGATGGTCGTGGCAACAGCGTAAATATGTGCGATTCTATTCACGCTATTGTCCCAAGGCACGTGGAGACCGTCTGTTTACTGACACATAAAAAGCAGCCGAGCAATGCTTAGACAACTCGGGATTTGCAGAAAGGGAAAAAATGATCATTCGAGACTTTGAACCGAGACATACAGAGGAAGCAGCGGAAATCGCCCTTGGCGCATACAATGATGAGAGAGCATTTACACAGGAGCTTCCGGAAATATCAAACATTCCAATACTGAAACAATTATCCGAAAACGGATTCGGTGTCGCAGCGTTCGAAAGCGGAAAAATGGTCGGATTTCTTTGCAGTGTGGAACCGTTTGAGAATGCATTTCGTTCCACTGATGTGAGAGGCGTTTTTTCGCCCATGGGCGCGAATGGTGCAGTTAAGGAAAACCACGGCAAGATTTATGCGGCATTGTATCAGGCAGCCGCAAAAAAGTGGGTAAAAGCCGGAGCGGTGTCCCATGCGATTTGTCTATATGAACATGACGAGGAAGCAAAACAGCAGCTCTTTCGGTATGGATTTGGCATGAGGTGCGCGGATACCATTCGTCCGATGGAAACAATCGATTGCGCCCAATGCGGCGGATATGAGTTTTTGGAATTGCTCAGGGAAGATTATGCATCCGTTTATCCGCTGCATATGGCGCTCAATGAGCATTACTGCTCCAGCCCCTTTTTCATGAACCGAAAACCAGATACACTGGAAGAGTTTCTGGATTTTTCGGAAAGGAATAAGACACGTTACTTTGCAGCGAAGATAGGCGGAGAATTATGCGCTTATATGGAAGTGTCAGATCAGGGTGAAACCTTCGTTGCATCAGGGAATCTTTATCGTCATATCACGGGGGCATATTGTTTGCCGGAACACAGGGGCAGGGGTGTATACAAGAACCTGCTGAATTATGTCATCAATACCTTGAAAGCTGAGGGATATACCAGACTTGGCGTGGATTTTGAAAGCGTCAATCCGTCAGGCAGCGGGTTTTGGCTTAAGTATTTTCATGCCTATACCAACAGTGTTGTGCGCAGAATAGATGAGCGGATTATGCAGAGAGTTTCTCTGATATAATCTCATAGGTTTGTTATTTCCGGACAAATTCCAGCTTGTCGACATGTTCCCGTGAACTGACTAACCCTCAAAATCGGTTGATATGTTCCGGACAAACAGGAAAAACGTTGATATGTTCCTGAGAACGGGACATGTCGAATCAGTTGTGAAACTGATCCGACAATGAATTGCGCCTCACGGCGCGTGAATTGACCTACCGGTCATTAATTGCCCCGCGGGCGTGAATTGCGCTACGGCGCATAAGAGCGCGATTCAATTCACGGAGCGCAAGCGAGAAATCACGGCGAAGCCAAATCATGCCGCATAGCGGCAATTCATTCATCAGCAAGGAGAAATACTATGAACGACAACAAACTTACATGTGCTGATACAATATCCCGTCTTCTGTTTTTAATCGTTCACCCTACTTCACAGAGCCTTATACTGCCGGTAAAGCGGATTTTTCGGAGGAGTATATGAACAACCTATGGTCAGATCACGTGCAGGGTGTTATGACTCTGTATCTCAGCAGAAAACTGAGATTTGATGATATTTTCTTTACGCAATATGATAAATTGTTCAATCTGGATCACAACAAGAAACTGCGTATATTAGAAATAGGCTGCGGTCCGGGAGCGCTTGCCGAGGCTTTGCACAGATGGTATCCAAAAGCGCAGATCACGGCAATCGACAGAGACAGCAATTTTATTACATTCGCACGGAACAGTATTGCAGGTGTTAGTTTTGTTGAGGGTGATGCAACTAATCTTCCGTTTGAAAACGATTCCTTTGATGTAACTGTTTCCAATACTGTTCAGGAGCACATAGAGCCAAGCGCTTTTTGGGGTGAACAGAGGCGAGTATTAAAACCCGGAGGCGTATGTCTGTGTCTTTCTGCGAGAAAGGGAATTCAGTGTGAGGCGCCATGCTTAGAGATGACACAGGAGGAAAAAGAATTTTGGGAGAGCATTCCGCAATCGGAAGGCGAGTTGGCAAAGTATGGCGTCTGTCGGTTCCCAATGTCCGAGGCGGAAATAGCGCTGTCCATGGAAAAGCACCTATTTACTGACGTTACGACCGGTTACGCCATTATAGATTTAACGCCGGATGCGACAAAGTATTCCCGTGAAATGGCGGAAGCAATGATAGAGGCAAAGCGTCAGACGTGTTTGGAGGCAATACGCTCCGCTCATTCGGATCAAGCGGATAAAGCAATATCCGCTGTCGACCGGAAATATGACGAACGGCTCGGATTATATCGCGCCGGCAAAAAACAGTGGGATACGGCTGTTTCCGTAACGATGGTTATTCGCGGAATAAAATAAAAAATTCCCGTTTGCACAGATACGTAAAGGTTTGCCCCCTTGTCATCAGTGGCGGGAAATTGAGAACGGAGAGCAGAGAATAGCGCATGGCTATTATGAAAAACAGAACAAGAAAAACCGAAGAGCATTTAACAAGATTGTTTTCACAGCGCAAGGCGTTTTCCGAGCATCTTATCAAGTGGGAAGATAATCTGCTCCCGGACAAATACGACCGGAACTGTTTTGAATATTCGGGGCAGCCGACAAGGGAAGAGTTCCAAAGCGCCGTAAAGTATCAGCAGAGGATCGGAGCCGGGTTTATAAAGCTTGAGGGGAACGACCCTCTTGAGGACAGTTTCGGCCTTGAAGCGGGCGTGACCCTGACTATGGTGCTTACCTCCCGCGGCACGGACTGGAAAACGAATCCTTATCTTACCTTCCGCACGCCGACCGTTAAAGAACTGGAAGAGATCGAAGTAAAGCACTTCGGTCCGCCTTACGGAGAGGATTTTACAAAAAGAAATATTCGCCGCCAGTATGAAAAGCTTACCTATCACGGAGCGTATCTCGGTGAAAAACTCGTTGGCTCCTGTTACAGTTTTACGAGTGACGGACTAATTTGTATAGACGGGCTGATCGTTGATTCGGAGCACAGGAAAAGGTATATTGCCACAACGCTTATCGCCCGTATCAAAGACAGTTATCCGGATAAAACACTGTTTTTGCACGCGGATGACGACGACACGCCGAAAGAAATGTATAAAAAAATGGGATTTGAAACGGTGGACCGGCTTTATGAGTATATTTGCACGGATATAAGCGCCCTCGGCGAGTAAATGAAGCCGCAAATCAAAATCAAAAGACGCGGGAGAAAAAAATGCTTAAAGATTTTTACGATACCGAAAGCAAACCGATCACAAGCTTTGAGGCGTTTTACGGGCCGAAGAAGCACCTGGTTGATAAATGCTTAGTGGTTTTTTCAAGAGTAATATACAGTTATATCAGGGAAAAGTTTTCCTGCACGCAGATAGCCGAAGTGGGCGCCTGCAACGGAAATATTCCCGTATGGTCGTTTGATCATAAAGGCGAGAAGATCGCTTTTTATCTTTCACCGATAGGATCCGCGTTAGCCGGAGGCACCGTGGCTGAAGTAAATCATATTACCGGAGCCACAAAGTTTGTTATGTTCGGCTCTTGCGGGAGTTTAGACGCCGAAGTAACCTCGGGAAAATATATAATCCCCACTGAAGCTTATCGCGGAGAAGGCCTTTCATACTACTTTGCAAAGGCTAAAGACTATATAACGGTCAAAAAATCGGATGAGGTAGCCAAGATATTTAAGGAACTGGCGATCCCCTACGTTCAGGGGCGAATATGGACTACCGATTCGATGATAAGAGAAACCGTTAACCTCGTAAACAAAAGAAAAAGCGAGGGATGTATCGCAGTCGAAATGGAGGTCGCCGGGGTGCAGGCGGTATGCGATTTTTTCGGATTCGATCTTTATGATTTCCTTGCGGCGGGGGACGTTTTAGACGAAGGCAACTACAAAGTCGGGGAGCTTCGCGACGCAAATCACAACCCCGATAAACTGACGATCGCTTTAAGAATAATAGAAAGAATATGATCGCGAGGTGAAACTATGACCGCCATACAAACCGAATTGTTCTCGCTGCAGGACAAAAAATACCGCGATTTTCAGTTAAAACTGATACCCACGGTTTCCGCCGATACGGTAATAGGCGTCAGGACGCCGGAGCTTCGCGCGTTTGCAAAAAAGCTTGCTCGGCAGAGCGGTGCAAAGGAGTTTTTAAACCAACTGCCGCACAAATATTTTGATGAAAACCAGCTTCACGCCTTTATACTTTCGGAAATAAAGGACTTTGATACCGCCGCAAAAGAGGTGGATCGCTTTCTTCCCTATATCGATAACTGGGCGACCTGCGACCAGCTATCGCCCAAGGCGTTTAAAAAGCACAAAGAGGAACTTTTAGTTTACATAAAACGGTGGATTAAAAGCGATATGCCCTATACCGTGCGTTTCGGGATAGGTATGCTTATGGCGCATTTTTTAGACGGCGATTTTAAGCCTGAATATCTTGAGGCGGTCACAAAGCTTCGCTCGGATGAATATTACGTAAATATGATGATCGCGTGGTTTTTTGCCACAGCGCTCGCAAAGCAGTTTGAAGCCGCCCTGCCCTATATCGAAAACCGGCGGCTGGGCATTTGGACCCACAACAAGGCGATACAAAAGGCGCTTGAAAGCTACCGTATAAGCGATAGCCGAAAGGAATACTTAAGGTCGCTTAAAATAAAATGATCCGAAACGCACACAGAAGGGAAAGAAAATGAAAAAAGATTTTTCGGTTGCAAAAAACAACAACGATATTTACACGCTGGCGGAAATCAACGCGAATCTCTTTAACCTTAAATGTTTAGGTATAATCGCGTTAGCCGCCGTGCTGGTAGAGGTGCTTAACGAGTTTAAAATATTTACGGTCGAGCGGGCGGTAATGCTGCCTATGATGATCGTTACGATAATTTTTGCCATGATACCGGTATCGGCTTATTTTATCCACGATCGTCTGCTTAAAAAAACGCCCTCGCTGCTTGAGTGGAAAGGGCTTAAGCTTATTATAATCTCGGTCACCTACGTTGGCTTTGTGCTTATCTGCGTTGCGCTATCCTTCCACGCCGTGCTTATGACCGTTGTTCCCGTGCTTATGACGGCGCAATACCGTTACAACCGTAAGTTATCATTCTGGGTGGCTTTTGCAACGATACTGCTTGTGCCGATCTCTATTTACGGCGCGTTCTTTTTCGGGGTTCCGGACCGAAACCTCATAAAGGGCGCTTTGAGCGACGCGGATTCGCTTATTATCGCAAACCGGTTCAGGATCTATTCGGGCAAGCGTATGATCGAGATACTCTTTCATTACATAATGCCGCGTATCATACAGGTGGTAACGGTTGTTATACTCTCTATCGGCATTTCAAAGCGGAACGCCCGAATGCTCGACAGGCAGGTAGACCTTATGCGTATGGCGAAAGACGAAATGGAAAAGCGAAGCACCATGCAAAACAAGGTTATAGAAGACCTCGCAAGCGTTATTGAAACGCGCGATATAGGCACGGGCGAGCACGTTAAACGCACCAAGAAATACGTTGGCATAATCGCCCGCGAGCTTAAAAAATACGATAAATACCGGGATATTCTGACCGACGACGTAATAAATGATATTGAAAGCGCCGCTCCGCTTCACGACGTTGGCAAGATCGCCGTTCCGGACAATATACTTCTTAAACCCGGAAAACTTACCGACGAGGAGTTTGAAAAGATAAAATGCCATTCGCAAAAGGGCGGCGAAATGATAGAAAACATATTCGGCAACTTGGCAGATAAGAATATGCTCGACCGCGCATTCAACATTGCGGTAGCTCACCACGAAAAGTGGAACGGCAGCGGATATCCGGAGGGACTTAAAGGCGAAGATATCCCGATAGAGGCGCGGCTTATGGCGATAGCCGACGTGTTTGACGCGCTTGTAAGCGACCGCGTATACAAAAAAGCAATGCCGCCGGAAGAAGCCTTTGACCTCATAACAGACGGTGCCGGGACCCACTTTGACCCGGATATCGTTAAAATACTTGAAAGTATTAAAGACGACTTCATAAAAGCCGCGACGGAGGAATGATCAAAATGAACGAAAAAGCCAAAACAATAGCCTTTAAAATTCTTCGTATACTGCTTATCGTTATCCTTTCGATAGTGGTGATACTCGCCGGTATGATAGCGTTTCTTTCTATCACCGAATACCGCCCCAAAGACCGCGAATCACTTGAGGTGACCGGAGGCGGCACGAAAAATGCGGTAATAGGCGAAGAAATATCGGTGCTTACCTTTAATATAGGTTACGGCGCATTAGGCGATAACGCCGATTTCTTTATGGACGGCGGCAAGAGCGTTAACACGGCGGATAAAGCCCGCGTTGAGCAGAATTTAAGCGGGATACTGGGCTCGGTAAAATCGCTTGACCCGGATATAGTTTTCTTCCAGGAGATAGATAAATCATCTACCAGAAGCCACAAGATAAACGAATACGAAAAATTCAAAAACGAGCTTGGCGGTTATTCGTTCTCGTTTGCCAATAACTTTAAGGTGGCTTTCCTGCCCTACCCGATACCGCCTATCGGCAAGGTCGATTCCGGTATCGCTACGGCAAGCCGCTTCGGCGTAGAATCTGCCGAACGGGTCCAGCTGCCCATCCCCTTCTCGTGGCCTGTTCGCATGGCAAACCTAAAGCGGTGCGTAATTATTTCCCGCATACCGATAGAAAACAGCGATAAAGAGCTTGTGCTCTTTAATCTGCACCTTGAGGCATACGACAGCGGCGAGGGCAAGGAAAAGCAGACCAAAATGCTTGCCGATCTTTTGAAGGCGGAAACCGATAAAGGCAACTACGTTATCGCCGGCGGTGACTTTAACCAGATTTTTTCCACCGCCGATAAAAACGCATACCCGGCAAAGGACGGTATGTGGAAGCCCGGCGAGATAGACGTTTCGGCTTTCGGCGAAGGATTCAACTTCCTTATGGACAGCGGCACCCCCACCTGCAGAAGCCTTGATAAAGCATACAAGGGCGCCGACCGAAGCGATTTTCAATATTATCTTATAGACGGATTCATAGTTTCGGATAATATTGAGGTTAATCTCGTAAAAACGCAGGACCTCGACTTTGTTTGCAGCGACCACAACCCCGTTTTAATGAAACTTGTTTTGAAAGGAAATAATGATGAAAACTAAAACAAAATATATCCTGCCGGCGGCTTCCGGTCTTTTATTCCTGATACTTATCTTACTGCTTAAAACGGTCGACGTGCAAAAGACAGGCGTTGGCGATACCGAAATAGGACTTTTTCACTTAAACAACGCCGTGCATCAGCTTTTCGGCGTTAATATGGCGTGGTATAAAATAACCCAGGCGACCGGGCTTATATCTCTGGCGGCGGGCGGCGCTTTTGCGCTTATAGGGGTGTTCCAGCTTATAAAACGGAAAAGCCTTTTTAAGGTGGACCGCGATCTGATAAACCTCGGCTGTTTATACATACTTACCGGCAGTATCTATATGTTTTTTGAAAAGGTAATAATAAACTACCGCCCGCTTATTATGGAGGGCGAAACCGCGCCGGAGGCTTCCTTCCCTTCTTCCCATACCGTGCTTGTTTTGGTTATTATGGGCAGTATAATAATGCTTCTTAAAAAGTATATAAAAAATCAGAACCTTATTTACGTGCTCGGCGCGCTTTGCGCGGCGATAGCCGTTATAACGGTGATCGGCAGACTTATATGCGGGGTGCACTGGTTTACCGATATTTTAGGCGGAGTGATACTGTCGGTCTGCCTCTTATCCTTTTTCTACGCACTGGTTGAACAATAAATTCGGGTGGTTATATGAAGATCTACGGAGCATATCTTAAAACGGTTGACGGCAACGTGCATTTTGATAACGTAGCTTTAAGTGACGAAGTGTTTATGAACGCGCATATCGTATCGATATCGGGCAGGGCGGAAAAGGCGCTCGATAAGGATCTCGCCGCCACCTTCGCGTTTGATCCCGAAGGGGTGACCGAGTATATGTGCGATTACCGGTATGCCGAGTATTGGTGCCGCCCGTTTTTCGGCAAAGAACTGTGGCAGGTGCACAACCGCACGCAGGGTATGCTTTATAAAAAGAACAACGGCGCCTGGGGCGCCATACTGCCGCTTGTATCGGATGATTACAAATGCGAGCTTTACGGAAGCGAGCGCGGCGCCGAGGCAAAACTCTTTTCGTGGTGCGAAAAACTTAAAGAATGCAGCGCGCCGGCGTTCGTATGGTGCGAGGGCGGTGACCCTTACGCTCTTTTTAAGACCTGCGCCAAGGCGGCGGCAAAGTATTTAGGCAACGGGCTTAAAACCATTGACGAGCGCGAATACCCCGAAATACTCGAATATCTCGGCTGGTGCAGTTGGGATGCGATGGAAATAAGGGTGAACGAGGAAGGGCTGTTAAAAAAGGCAAGGGAGTTCAAAGAAAAAAACATCCCCGTAAAATGGATGCTGATAGACGACATGTGGGGCGAGGTGCACGAGTTTTACGGCGCGAAATATGAAAACCGCCCGCAGATGTTCGAGCTTATGCACAACTCCACCCTTTACGATTTTGCCGCCGACCCCGTGCGCTTTCCGGGCGGGCTTAAAGAAACGGTAAAGAAACTGAACGGTGAAGGTATGGCGGTAGGCGTATGGCACCCCACTACCGGATACTGGGCGGGAGTTACGAAAGACGGACCTATCGCTAAAAAGCTTAAAGACGACCTGCTTACCGCAAAATGCGGATACCTTATCCCCTCTTACGAAACCGAAAAGGCGTATAGATTCTATTCGGCTTTCCACGATTATTTAGAAATAAGCGGCGCTCAATTTGTGAAGATAGATAATCAAACCATGACCAACCGCTACTACCGCGATTTTGACAGTGTAGGCAGCGTTGCGCGGCAGTTTCACGCCGCGATCGAGCGCTCGGTAAACGAGCATTTCGGCGGCGCGATGATAAACTGTATGGGTATGGGAAGCGAGGATATGTTCAACCGCTCCGATAGCCCTGTTTCGCGATGCAGCGATGATTTTAAACCCGACGACCGCGAATGGTTCAGGAAGCATATCCAGCAATGCTCATATAACTGCCTTGTGCAGGGGCAGTTCTATTTTGAGGACTGGGATATGTGGTGGAGCAACGACGGTCAGGCGCTTAAAAACAGCGTTATCAGAGCCGTAAGCGGCGGTCCTATATACGTAAGCGATCAGCTTGATAAAAGCGATCCTGAGGTTTTGCTGCCGCTTGTTTTGAGCGACGGGCGCATACTTCGCTGTGACCGCCCCGCAACACCTACCCGCGATTGCCTTACGGTCGACCCGAGGATCAACGAAAGCATATTTAAACTGCAAAACGTTTGCGGCAAAGCCGGCGTTATAGCGGCGTTTGACCTAAGGCGCGATGAAGGTATGGAGGAGGGCTTTATTTCCCCCGCCGAGGTCGAGGGGTTAGAGGGCGAAGAATTCGCGGTCTACGAGCATTTCAGCCGCGAGTTCAAGGTTTTAAGGCGCGATGAAAAATTGCCGGTCACCCTTAAAAACAGCGATCACTTCAAACTGTTTATCATAGTGCCGCTAAAAAACGGCGGCTGCGTAATAGGCAGGACCGATAAATACATATCGCCCGCCACCGTGCGAGAGGGCGAGGATAAGCCGTTTGAAAAAGGTCCTTACGCATACGTTAAAGACAGAAAAATATATTTTGGAGAATGAAAAAGTTACCGCCGCGGAAAACCGCGGCGGTAATTCTATGCATATGTTATACAGCGACGTATTATACTATCGGCTCGAAGTCGGCGGCACCGTGCTTACAAAGCGGGCAGATAAAGTCATCCGGAAGCTCATCGCCCTCGTAAACGTAGCCGCATATCTTGCAAACGAAGCCCTTTTTGCCGCCCGTTTCGGGCTTTGGCTTAACGTTTTTCTGATAATAGGTGTAGGTCATGGTCTCGCGGTCGGAGATAACGCGCGCCTCGGTGACCGAGCAGATAAACATACCGTGGGTATCGAGGTCAACGTAATCCTCCACCTTTAAGGACATAAACGAGTTTATATACTGCTTGAGGAAAACAAGTCCGTTACCGCTTCTTAGCACTTCCTCGCCCTCAAACTTGTTTTTGACCCTGCCGCTTACGAAGCCGAACCGCTCGAACACGCCAAACGGCGCGTCAACAGACAGGCAGTTTACGTTCATAACGCCGGTTTGCTTAATGATATGATGCGAATAGTTCTGCTTGTTTATCGTAACGGCTATGCGGTTAGGCGTATTCGTTACCTGCGATACGGTGTTGACTATGAGCCCGTTATCGCGCGAACCGTCGGAACTCGTTACAACGTAAAGCCCGTAGCCTATATTGAACAGCGCGGTAAGGTCGTTTTTATCCGCCTTTTTATCGTCCATCGCGATATAATCCTTGCAAAGCTCTTTGGCGAGAGCTTCAAGCTGTTCTTTGTTTTCGGCGGTCATAGCCGACTTAATTGTAACGGTATCGATTATATCAAGGTTTTTGCTCTTTTCGAGCATACCCTTCATAACCTTGCCCGCCATAGGTGCCCAGGTGCCGTTTTCGATGAGCGCCACCGTTTTGTTCTGGAAGTTGCGCTCGGTAAGCCAGCTAATAAACTGATGCATAAAGGGGAATATTTCGGAATTGTAGGTGGTGGTGGCAAGCACTATCTTGCCGTAACGGAAAGCATCCTCCACCGCCTCCGCCATATCACAGCGGGCAAGATCGTTAACTGCCACCTTGGGGCAACCGTTATCCTTTAACTTTTCGGCTAAATATTCTACCGCTTTTTTGGTGTTGCCGTAAACCGAGGTATAGCAAATAACAACGCCCTCGCTCTCAACCCCGTAAGACGACCATATATTATAAAGGTTAAGGTAGTATCCGAGGTTTTCTTTTAATACCGGGCCGTGCAAGGGACAGATGATCTCGATATCAAGTCCGGCGGCTTTTTTTAACACCGCCCCGACCTGCGCGCCGTATTTGCCCACTATGCCGAAATAATAGCGCCTTGCCTCGCAAGCCCAGTCCTCATCCGCATCGGTGGCGCCGAATTTGCCGAAGCCGTCCGCCGAAAAGAGCACCTTATCGGTTTTATCGTAGGTCATAATTACCTCAGGCCAATGCACCATCGGCGCGGTTATAAAGGTAAGTTTATGTTTGCCTAAATCAAGCTCATCGCCCTCACCGACTATTATGGCTTTATCCGAAAGGTCCTTACCGAAGAACTGACCAATCATTGTAAGCGCCTTGGCACTCGTTACTATCTTTGCCTCGGGGTAAACGTTTGTGAAATTAAGTATATTCGCCGAATGATCCGGCTCCATATGCTGAACTATAAGATAATCGGGCTTTCTGCCGGCGAGCGCGGCGCCTAAATTATCGAGCCATTCGTGGGTAAAATTCGCATCCACCGTATCAAGAACGGCTATCTTACCGTCCAGTATAATATAAGAATTATACGCCATACCGTTCGGCACTTCATACTGGCCCTCAAAAAGGTCGATCCTGCGGTCGTTTACGCCTATCCATCTTATATCCGCGGTTACTTTCATATCTCTGCTCCTTATGTTTATTTTATATTATTGTAACAGGTTATCGCGCGCCTTTCAAGATGGATCATTATATTATTTGATCCTTTTGAAATTGCCGTAGGTTTCGGTAACTATTTCGGAAAAACCGAAGGTGTTATCGTATTCCGATAATATTTTTTTGAAATCGTATATCTGATGTTTATTTATAACGCAAAGCAGAATATCCTTTTTTTCTCCGGTGTAACTGCCAACGGCGGTAAGTTTGGTGCAGCTGTGCTTAAGCTCGGTCTTTACGCGATCGGCTATTTCCTCGGGGTGGGTGGTGATCACGGTGAATTCATACGCTTTTTTGGTTCCTTTAAGGAAGTAATTGCCCACAAAACTTGAAATAAAGCAATACATAACGCAAAGGCAGACCGGCAGGTAATCGTAAACCGTTTTGCCGTTTTCATCGGTTCTGGCATAAACGAAAAACGATGCCACCGCAACGGCGAGGTTAAGCGAAAAGGTCACCCAAAAGAAGTTCATTTCCGGTTTTTTGACACTTACGAATTTCGATATAACGTCGGTGCCGCCGGTGCTTGACTGGATAGAAAAAAGTATGCCGTAAATAGCGCCGCTTACAATACCGCTTAAAATAACCGGGAAAATAAGATTCTGCCCGTTTGCGTAATACTTAAAGCCGGAAATATCCATATTGCCGAGGATTATGTAAGCCACCGAATAGCAAGCTACGAAGCAAAAGGTCCTAACCGCGTATTTTTTGGCTACGGTGAAAAAAGCGATGATACAAAGCGGGATATTTACAATAAGCGAAAAGTAACCTATGCTGAATCCCGTTTTATACTGGATCATAGTCGCAACGCCGTTAAGCCCCGCCGGCGCGTAATGGTTTTCCACAATAAACAGTTGATAGTTAAAAGCCATTACGATTGCAAGCGCTATTATTAAGCCATATTCAAAAACGTTCTTTACTATCGGATATTTACCCGTGATCCCCATAAATATCGCCCCAGACTTTGAATACTTAAAAAGTAAAATCCCTCTCACTTGCGTTCGAGGGATTTTTGGAGCTGCTAACCAGATTCGAACTGGTGACCTCGTCCTTACCAAGGACGTGCTCTGCCTACTGAGCCATAGCAGCATTATCGCGGCTTGATTATTATAGTATAGGTCCTCACTAAAGTCAAGTAAAATTTGAAAGGTTAAAAAATAATCTGCCCGGACGGTCAATTATTCATCAACCGATTGACTTTTTTGTAATTAAATGATATATTTATATGTGTATAAATATAACAGAGGTGTTGATTTTGAAAAAATCGGTTTCCATAATAGCCGTTTCGGTATGTATATGTCTTATACTCGTTGCCGCCTGCTTCTCGGTTTTCAGATTCGGTCTTAAAAAAGCCACGCTGGCAGTTTCAAGCGTTTCAGGCAATGCAGGAGATACCGTGGTGCTCCCGGTAAAGATCACGCGCAATCCCGGCGTTACCGATATCGCCTTCTCGCTGAGTTACGATACTTCAAAGCTGACCTACAAAAGCTTTTACCCTGTTATACTCAGCGGATGCGACGTGTTCGACCATTCATCGGAAGGCCGCATAACCTTTGCCAGCATCGATAACGGCGGCATTAAGGATACCGGCACTCTCGCCTACTTCACCTTTGCGATAAACGAAGGCGCGGATAACGGGGATATACCCGTAAACATAAAGAGTATAACCTTTAACGACAGCGACGGCGACCCGGTAAACGTTGCCGTAGGTTCAGGGAAAATAACGGTCACCTCCCCCTGCGAGGGCGACGGTCATTATTACCTGCCCGATGAAATGCTGGTAGCCCCCGATTGCCTTAACAAAGGACTTCAGCTTAAAACCTGCGAAAATTGCGGACACTCTGCTTTATCAACCGTTGCCCCGACCGGTCACGACTTTGAGAGCAGGTTTACCGCCGACGTTCCGGCGCAAAACGGCGAGCCCGGTATGATCTCTATGCATTGCAAGACCTGCGGCACCAAAACGAATATAATCATATATGATGACGGTAAGAATCTCGCGATCGATATGAACAATTCGCTGAATTTAAGCGTGGATACCCTTTCGAGATACGCATACTTTGTAAACGGCGGTAAGTCCTATCCGGACGTTTCGGATGAAGATATGACCGTTAAGCAGATACTTAATCCGAACCGACCCGCAATAAACGATGACGGTTCGGTAAATATCGACGTTGCGACCGACGACGTGCTTACCCGCTTCTTCGGCGAGGATAAAAAAGGCGGGATCTACGGTTCGGTAAAACGCGCCGCCATCGCGGAAGAAATACCGCTGAAGCTTCTTTTCAGACTTTTATCGGTTTTGCATTGATAAGATGAATTTTAAAACGCCGCTTCACTTTAAAGGTGAAGCGGCGTTTGTTATTTTGAAAGATCGATCAGGTATTTTTCAAGATATTCCTTTTCATCCGGCTCATAGGAGGTGGATACGTATACCCCGCCGCCCGAAAGAATGGTTTTTCTGCTGCCTATATTGGTATCGTTACAAAAGATAAGCACCTTATCTATGCCCAGCTTTTTGCATTTCGGCAAAGCGGTTTTAAGCATCAGGGAAGCATATCCCTTGCGGCGCTCGCTCGGAGCAACGGAATACCCGATATGCCCGCCGAAGTTTTCAAGATGATAGTTCAGAAAATGCCTTATCTGAAGCATTCCTACAATCTTTTCATCCTCTTCCCTTACGAATATGAACTGCGTTGCGGGGACCATACCTTCGGGGACGTTATCGGGGTCCTTAAAGAGGCGGCAGCGCTCTACCCACTTTTCCGGATCCTCAATAAGCCTTAGCCCGCCCGTTCCGTCCATTGAATCGCCGTTATCGAGGAACTCTTTTCTGTATGCCTTTATCTGTTCAAGATATTTTACGGTCGGTTCTATCAGTTTCATACGGCACTCCCCATTTAAAGTATCGTTTTCCAATACCGCCTTGTAAGGCTGTTTTCCCCGGTGTGTGAATTCAAAGCCATAAGCATAGCGTGCGTATCCGAACTCGATTTTAGCGGGCGGATTTTGCGCTATGACTTCGTTAAAATACTCGGAAATCCGACAGGATTTCCTGTGTTTTTGCCTCGCATAGCCCCAAATTCGTTTTCCGATAAAATTCTGCGACCTTAAACGAGCGCGTTTTTGTGCAGAATTTTGCGC
>JAFZIK010000054.1 GCA_017554405.1 Clostridia bacterium
GGAATTGATTAACGCCGTTGCCGGTACCGGTTGGACAGACACGGCAGGAACGACGGGCAAGGCGACTATTGCAATCAGCACCACAGGGCAGAATGTGAGCAGCTACAAGAAGGTTTATTTCACGCCTCACACCCACGACTTCACCTATTCAGCAGACGGCGCGGCTATCACCGCGACCTGCACGGTAGACGGCTGCATGCTGACCGACAGCAGGGCAACACTTACTATCGTTGCTCCTACGCTCACAGTTTACGGTGGCACAGGCAGTGCGGCGGCTACACTTGACGGACTTGATGCGTTCAATGCTGCTACAGGGCTGAATGTGGATGCCGATAGCATCGTTTACTGGAAAGCAAAAATTATAGAAGGCGTGTACAAAACAGATGGCAACGAACCTCTGGCTGGTGCGCCTACCAATGCAGGCAATTATCTTTCAAAGATCACGGTAAGCAACTGCATTGCCTCTGTTGGTTACACCATCGCAAAGGCAGACCCGAGTTACACAGTTCCCACCGATCTTACTGCTACCTACGGCGATACGCTCGCCGATGTGGAGCTTCCGGCAGGTTGGGCGTGGGATGACGATGCGGCCACAAGTGTAGGTAACGTAGGCACAAACACCTTTAAGGCGACCTTTACTCCGACCGATACTGCAAACTACAATACAGTCAGCGGCATCGACGTGACCGTAACCGTAAATCATATACCGGGCGATATCGACGGAGACGGCGAGGTCAACAACAAAGACTTAACCCGCCTTTTCCAGTATCTTTCCGATTGGGACGTTGAAGTAAACGAAGCGGCGCTCGACGTAAACGGCGACGGAAAGGTCAATAACAAAGACCTGACAAGGTTGTTCCAGTATCTCTCTGATTGGGATGTAGAAATATTCTAAACAAAAAGGCGACCGCACGGTCGCCTTTTTAAATGAATTGCGCTTTGCGCATGAAATGCCTTGCGGCGTGAAATGACGTAAACGACGTGAATTGCCTTCGGCATTTCGGAGTGCCTTCGGCACTAAATATAATATGTGCGGCGTCTTAACCGTCGCCGCACCTATGGTCTGAAATCTGTAATCTGCAATCTGAAATCTGACTTGCGGGCGGATAATATCCGCCCCTACGGTATATCAATTAAGATTGCAAACCCCCTGTATCATTTTGGCGGACTTATACAGAAAAAAGCACTTGCGTTTGCAAGTGCTTTTTTCAACTAAATCCACCCTATCGGGTGGGTGAAATATTGCTTCGCAATGTGAAATTCACTTCGTGGTGAAATCCGCACTTCGTGCGGGTGAGGGACGGATTTAATTTCACCGAGCGTGAAACGCTCGATTTCACTGAATACTCATTCGGGCACTCGCCCGAATTTTCTTTTATATTGCCTTTTCGCGCTTTTTGTGATAAACCGGTTTAAGTAATCGGAGCCTGGCGTTTTTTGGTGCGTAGCTTCGGCTGCGCGCTTTTTATTGCCTGTCATTGTGACGCGAAGGCGGCGAAGACGCCGAAAAAATCCCGTTAAAGAAAACGCATTCCCACGGCTCCATCCCGTTTTAAGTTGACTTTTGCGGATAACACGGATATAATGGAAACATAAAAACGGAAAGGAGTTTTTTACAATGAAACTCACGGAAGAATATGAAAAACTGCCCCGGATCGCCAAGATCATACTGCAGATCTTTTTCGGCGCTTTGATAGGCGGTATCTATCGCATAGTCCGCTTTACCGAGACCAAAAATATCGTTACGCTCGTTGTGGGTATCCTTGTTCTCGTTACCGGATTAGGCAACTTTGTCGCCTGGCTTGTTGACCTGATCACCGAGATACTCTCAAATCGCATCACGGTCCTTGCCGACTGATCCTTTGCGCACAAAAGCAACAAAAGTAAAACGCCGCGGCCGTCTTTTTTGACGGGCGCGGCGCGTTTTCTCTACGATCCATAGATTGCTTTATTCTTTCTATTGGTCTATTATTAGCAAAACGGGATAAATCAAAAGGAGGAAAAGATATGGATAAATATATTGTGGGAAGTATGCTTAGATCACTTCGCGAAAAGAAAAAGCTCACCCAGCTTAAGCTTGCCGAAGCGATAAACGTAAGCGATAAGGCGATATCAAAATGGGAGAACGGGCACGGATATCCCGATATATCGCTTATCGAGCCGCTGGCAAACGCGCTCGGCGTTTCGGTCATAGAGCTTTTTGCCGGGCAGGATATCACCAATACCAACCGAAGCTTTAATATGCTGAAGCTGAGATTCTACGTTTGCCCCATATGCGGAAACATTATAGCGGGCGCGGGCGAAGCGGTGATAAGCTGCTGCGGCATTACCCTGCCGGCGCTCGAAGCCGAGACCGCCGACGCCGCGCACCGCCTTAAAATCGAGCGGGTGGAGGATGAGTATTACGTTACCGTTCCCCACGAAATGAGCAAAACGCACTATATTTCATTTATCGCCGCCGTTCACGACGACGGCTATGAGATCAAAAAGCTTTATCCGCAATCAGACGCAGAAGCCCGGTTCAAAATAAGCGGAACAAACCGTTTTTACTTCTATTGCAACCGCCACGGGCTGTTTAAAGCGTAAGCATAGCGTGCGTATCCGAACCCGCCTTAAACGGCGTGTTTTAGGCATACTGTTGTTTGTCGTCCTTGCCGGGCGACAGCCCGCCTTCATCCTCCGCGCAAAATTCTGCACAAAAACGCGCTCGTTTAAGGTCGCAGA
>JAFZIK010000055.1 GCA_017554405.1 Clostridia bacterium
CGCCGAGCAGGGCCCGATTATCATAATAAACTTATCGCCCTTACCTAAAAATACGTCGGCAATATCTTTATCGCGTTCTTCTTTTATCTTTTTTAACTCTTCGGTAAGCGGATACTGTTCCTTGATCTCGTTCGGTATCGGAAGTTTCCTTAAAAAATCCATATTCATTATTATTCACCGACCTTGTTAAACATTTTTCTTCGCGCCGTAGAAAGCCGCATCATATCCTTTAATACCTTTGTATCGTCATCCTTAACGGCATTATAAAGCTTATCGAAGCAGGCGCGGTAACAATCCATTTCGTAAAGCAATGCTCGCTTATTAAGCAGGAAAAGCTCGCTCCACATTTCCTCGTTAATATTGGCTATCCTTGTAAGATCCCTGAAGGAATCACCGGTATAACTTACAAGATTGGGATCCCCGTTAGCACACATCAAGGATACCGCTATGCAGTGGGTAAGCTGCGATAAAAACGCGATCATTTCATCGTGCTGGGTAGGGTTAAGATAAGATATACGCTTAAAGCCGAGCGTCTCGCCCAGCGCTTTGCATTTTTCTATCGCCCCGGGAGTATTATCCCTTGTAGGAACAATAATAAAGTTAGCATCACGGAATATGGAATCATCGGCATTCCGAACGCCGTAAACCTCCCTGCCCGCCATAGGGTGAGCCGCGATAAACTCGGCGCCCTCGGGCATATATGAGTTTATTTCATCAATGAGCGCGCCTTTAACGCCGGTAACGTCGGTAACAAGCGCGCCGGGAGATATGAATTTGCCGTAATCCCGCATCCACTCCACAAAAACGTGGGGGTAAAGCGCAAATATGATGATATCCGCGGCAGAGATGAGTTTCTCATCGGGTTCGGCGCTGCCGCCGTTTATAATACCGGCGCCAACAGCATAATCTATATCGCTTTGTTCTTTGGTTATGGCGGTAACAGAATAGCCTTTTTTTGAAAGCGCCATAGCGTAACTGCCGCCTATAAGTCCAAGTCCCACTATCAGTATTCTACTGTTTTTTTCAAAACTCATTTTATCTCTACCTCTATGCCGAGTTTTTTTATATCCTCGAAAAATCCCGGATAACTTTTATTTACCGCCTCTGCGCCCGAGATTTCGCCGCCGTAACGGGAAGCCAGAACTGCAAGCGCCATAACGATACGGTGATCGTTATGAGAACAAAGCGTTTCGTGCGGAGCGTGGAGTTTTAACGCCTTGACCCCGACAGTATCATCCTTTACGGTAAGTTCGCCGCCGAACTTGCGGAGCTCTTCAGCCATAGCGACGGCGCGGTCGCTCTCCTTTATTTTAAGGCGTGATGTCCCCGTAAATACAGCGCCCGAAAATTCCGCCGCCAGAGCGAACATGATAGGCGCCAGATCTGGGCAATCGCTTAAATCATAACTGCCGCCGGAGCGGATATCGCCGAAATACCGCTTATATACCCTATCGCCCTGGGCGGTATCGGCACTTAAGTTCAATACCTTTACGTTGCCGCCTAAAAGATTGAAAGCGTCAAGAAAAGCGGCGTTTGAATAATCTCCCTCGACCTCGATCGCAGAGGGTTTATAGGTTTGGTTGCCGGGGATCAAATACCCGTTTTCGCGCGGTATTACCGAAATACCGAAGCGCGAAAGCATACCGACCGTAATATCTATATACGGCTTACTGAAAACCGGCGAAGTAAACTCGATAACACTATCGCCCGAAAGAAGCGGCAAAGCGAGCATAAGTCCCGTTACAAACTGGCTTGAAATATCGCCGCGAACGCAAAATTTCCCGGCTTTAAGTTTGCCGCAGACCGTAAGCGAGGTATCACCTTTATTAAAGCTGATACCCGCCCTTTCGGCAATGCTTTCATATACCGATAAATCGCGCATAAAAAGCCGCTTTTCGCCGCAAAACACGGTTTTATTACCGCCCGCCATTGCAAGCGGTATCAAAAATCGAAGGGTGCTTCCGCTGGCGCCGCATTCTATCTTTGCCGCCGGAATAGCGGCTTTATTTATACCGCCTATAAAGGCACTTTTACCGTTTATATCTGCCTTTGCGCCGAGGGCTTGCAATCCCTCGAGCGTTGCTTTTATATCTTCGCTTAAATCAATATTCGTGACCCTTGAACCGGCGGAAAGCGCGGCGCAGATAAGCGCCCTGTGGGCTACCGATTTTGAGGGCGGAGCCGCTATTTCTCCCCGCGCAATTGACGGTTTTATGTTAACTGTCATTCTTTTTCACCGTAATTGTTTAATAAATAGTCTATCGCTTCAAGGTAACCGGCAAAGCCCTTACCGGATACGGTTTTAACGCAGGCAGAGCGAACGTAGCTTATCTTTCTGAAATCCTCTCTTGCCGAAACGTCCGAAATATGCACCTCAACAGCCGGAAGTGCCACCGCCTTAAGAGCATCAAGCAATGCAACGCTCGTATGGGTATACGCCGCCGGGTTTATAACGATACCTTCAAACTCACCGTATGCCGACTGTATCTTATCAACAAGGTCGCCCTCGTGGTTTGACTGGTAAATACATACCTCTATGCCCTTATTAAGAGCGTAAGAGCCAACAAGATCACAAAGGTCCTTATACGTTCCCTTACCGTAGATATCCGGCTCCCTTATGCCGAGCATATTAAGATTCGGTCCGTTGATAATTAAAATCTTCATAGTAAAAAATCTTTCCTTATTTTATCCGCGGCATTGTTTATATCCGAATTGTTTTCAACTATAACGTCCGCCGCGTTTTTATATAGCGCCCTGCGCTTTATGTAAAGCTCTTCAAGCGCCTGTTTTGATGACGATAAAGGTCTGTCCGCCGTGGCTTGGAGCAGTTCCGGCGCCCTGTCGATATAATAGACCCTGCCGTTTGCCTTAAGATTCAAAAGGTTATCGCGGACCGTGACCGCGCCGCCGCCGGTGGCGATAACGGCGCCGTTTTTAACCGAAAGCTCACGTATGACCTTGCTTTCGATATCCCGAAAAGCCGCTTCGCCCTCGCGTTTAATCATATCCGCGGGCGTTTTTCCGGTAGCGGCGGTTATCTGCTCATCGCTGTCAAAAAACGGCATACCGAGGCTTTCCGCGATCATCCCGCCTATTGAAGTTTTGCCCGCCGAGGGCATACCGATAAGCACTATATTGCGCTTTTTTCTTAAAATATCCGAGTATATTTTCTCGATTTTGGCGATATCTATATCCTCTCTTGTAAAATACCGCGCCGACATATACGCCTGCATTAAGAGCATATAAAGCCCGCCCACCGCGGTGATGCCCCGCTCGCGCGCCTCAAGCACAAGGCGGCTGTTCAAGGGGTTATATACCGCGTCGACGACCGCTTCAAGCTTACTGAACGCCGAAATATCGATCGGTGTGTTTACGATATCCGGAAACATTCCTGCCGGCGTTGTATTGATGATTACATCGGCATCGGTATGAAGCTTTTTCGCTTTCTCGTATGTGATAAAACCCGGTTTTTCGCTTCTCGATACCCTTAAAACGCAGCCGGCGCCCGATTTTTCCGCTACGTAAAGCGCCGTAGCCGAGGTCCCGCCGCCGCCGAGTATCAGAACCTTTTTGCCTTTTAGCGTAACGCCTGCTTTTTGAATAAGGGCGGTAAGCCCGAACGCATCGGTGTTAAAGCCTGTGAGCCTGCCGTTATCGTTTATAACGGTATTTACCGCGCCGATACCAGCCGCCGCTTCATCAATACTGTCAAGATACTCAATAACGCTTTTTTTATAGGGTATCGTAACGTTTATCCCGAGGAAATCGCGCCTTTTAAAAAAGCTTTCGAGTTCATCCCTGCCGACCTCGCACAAAGAATACCGGTAATATCCGAGCGCCTCATGGATCTCCTTTGAAAAACTGTGGGTAAGCTTTTCGCCTAACAGACCGTATTTCATATCACGCCAACCAATCCGTGCCGAAGCGAAGCGCCAGCATATCGGCTACCGTCAGAGCCGCGACCGAATCGATAACAACCCTTGCCCTGTGCGCTATGCAGGGATCGTGCCTGCCCGTCACCGTTATGTCGGCTTCGGAAAGTGTATTCATATCAACGGTTTTTTGGGGTATCGATATGCTCGGCGTGGGTTTTAATACGCATCTGAACACTATCGGCATACCGCTTGTAATGCCGCCAAGAACGCCGCCGTTATTATTGGTTTGAGTTATTATCCTGCCGTCCTTTACTGTATAAGCGTCGTTTGCCAAACTGCCGCGCATATTATTAAAGGCGAATCCTGCGCCAAATTCAACGCCCTTTATTGCCGGGACCGAAAACAATGCGTGGGAAAGCTTGCCCTCCACCGTATCGAACCACGGCTCGCCTACGCCCGCGGGCACGCCCGTTACGGCGGTTTCAAGTATGCCGCCTACGCTATCCCCCGCCTCTTTTGCGGCGAGTATCACGCTTTTCATTTTTTTTGCCGCTTTTGCCTCAAGCACGGCGAAATCGGCGTTGTTAAGATAGTTTATATCGTTATCGTAATTTTCAAAATCGCGGTCGGAAATATCGGCTATCTGCTTTATATGAGTGCCTATAGATATACCCTTTTTGTTAAGAGCGGGTATGATTATCGCCGCCGCCGCAACAAGCGCCGCTGTTATCCTGCCGCTGAAATGACCGCCGCCGGCGGTATCCTCAAAGCCGTGATATTTTTCCCTTGCCGTAAAATCGGCATGTGATGGGCGCGGCAGATCTTTTAGCGCACCGTAATCACCGGATTTTGTATCGGTGTTTTCGATAAGTATGCAAACGGGTGTTCCGCAGGTGTGACCGCCGGATACGCCGCTTATTATCTTGAAAGCGTCATTTTCCCTGCGCGGGGTGGATATATCCCCTGCCGGACGCCGAAGCGATAACTGATGAGATATAAAATCCTCATCCACTTTGATACCGGGCGCAACGCCATCCAAAACGGCGCCTATCGCCCCGCCGTGGCTTTCACCGAAAAGGGTAACGCCTACAGTATCGCCAAAGGTGTTTTTCATTTGTTCCACTCCCTTTTTATCCTATCGGAAAACGCTTTTGTTTCCTCATTTAAAAATCTGTAACTGCCGATATCATCCACAAAAACGGTGGTTATTTTATCCCCTGCGGTTTTTTTATCGTGAAGTATTGCCTTTTGAGCCTTTTCAAACGGAACTTCGGCATAGGTGGGCAAATTAAGCTTATTAAGCGCCGACTTTATGCGTTCTTTCACCTGCGGCGAGCACATATGCAGCATACCTATGCCAACACATTCGCCGTGCAGAAGCTCCGGGCAGTTGCTCTCGATAGCGTGACCTACCGTGTGCCCGAAATTAAGCACGCGGCGCAGACCCGATTCGTGTTCATCGGCATCTACAATCGATTTTTTGATCCCGATCGAACGAATAATTATTTCATCGATCCTTTCAATCGGGTCATCGTTTTCAAAAATCGAAAAAAGCTTTTCATCGCAGGTTGCCGCCATTTTGAGCGACTCTGCAAGACCGTTTGATATCTGCCGCTTTTCAAGTGTCTTTAAGGTATTTGTATCGACTATAACGCATTTCGGCGGATAAAACGAGCCGAGAATGTTTTTATAACCGCAAAAATCAATAGCTGTCTTACCGCCTACGGATGAATCCACCTGGGCTAAAACCGTTGTGGGAACGTTATAAAAATCGATACCGCGCATATAGGTTGCGGCGGCAAACCCCGCCATATCTCCCACAACACCGCCGCCGACCGCAACGATGCAGTCGGTCCTTGTAAAATCGGCGCCAACGAGCGCTTCTATTATTCGTTTATAGTTATCGAAATTCTTTGACGGCTCTCCCGCCTTGATAACCAAGGTAAGCGCCTCCTCCGAAAGATTCGCTAAAGCTTCGGCGTATTCGCCGGGCACGCCATCATCGGTAACTATAAGCACCTTTCTTTTAAGATCAAAATATTTATCCGCTTTGTTCAGTGATCCGCGCTCAACTATGATATCATATCCGCCAAGCGCCGTTTTGACAGATATTACCGTTTTAGCGACGTTTTCACCGCCGGACGGGGTGCGTATACCGCTTAGCAAACGGTGCTGATATGCCTTTGAAACATCTAAGACCGCGTTTTGAAACTCGGTATAATACGGTTTATAAGCACTGTTTTTTATATAAGCGCAGTTATCCCTTATAAGCGTTCGCTCCCGCGCGACATCCTCGACCCGCAGGTCGTGCTCGCGCTTATACTCCGCTATAACGCCCACCACGTCCATACGCTTTTCGAAAAGATCTGCTATCTGCTTATCGATTTCACCGATTTTTTCTCTGCTCTCATCAAGATTAGACATATTATTTTTTGTATTCCTCCATAAGTGCCTTAAACGCAGGTATTGAGTCTTCGATCGTTTCCTTTGTTACGCAATAAGCGATACGAGCATATCCGGTTATACCGAAGCTATCGCTCGGGACCATAAGTATCTCATACTTCTTTGCGCGCTCGCAAAACTCGCCGCTGTCGCCCGAAGGCGATTTCAAAAAGAGATAAAAAGCGCCCTTCGGCTTTGTAACGGTATATCCGAGATCGCACAGCGCGTTATAGAACAAAACGCGATTGGCGTTATACGCCGAAATATCCGAGGTATCAAAAACGCAATTCTTCACGGTATGCTGCATAAGACTCGGTGCGCAAACGTAGCCCATACTTCTGCCCGCGCCGCAAACGGCGGCATAGATATCCCGCGAATCCGCCGCCGAGGAGGGCACGAATATATACCCTATCCTCTCGCCCGGGACCGAAAGCGATTTGCTGAACGAATAATCAACTATCGTATTTTCGTAAAAGCAGGGCATAAAGGGCGCCGGCGCTTCATAGGAAAGCTCGCGGTAAGGTTCGTCCGATATAAGATATATCGGTTTTGATAACGCATCGGACTTTTCCCTTAAAAGTTCACCTAAACGCTTTGCCTCGTCTTTATTTATAACGGCGCCCGTGGGGTTATTGGGAAAGTTTATGAGCACCGCGGCGGTGTTTTTATTTATCGCGGCGCCAAGCGCCTCAAAATCCACCGTAAAATCAGGCGGCGCGGTATTTACAACCACCTTTTTCGCGCCTGCGTTTTCTATAAAAACGCTGTATTCCGGGAAAAACGGCGCCAGCACGACCACCTCATCGCCCGGCTCGCATATCGCCTTAAGGGTGACGGTAAGCGAAGCCGCCGCGCCGCAGGTCATATAAATATCATCGGGTGATGCCGGAACGCCGAAACGCGCGGTCAGGGAATCCGCAACGGCGGTCCTGACCGTCAGGTCGCCCTGCGCCGAGGTATAGCCGTGCAGGGACACGCTATCGGTGGTGCTTATGAGTTTACCGATAGCGGCATTAACGCTTTCGGGCGCCGGTATGCTCGGATTGCCGAGGCTGAAATCAAATACGTTTTCGGCGCCGATCGCCGCCTTACGCCCCCTTGAATACTCAAATATTTCCCTTATTTTCGAGGGGCTTTTGCCGAGTGCCGTCATTTTTCTGTTCATATCGATTCTCCTTAAAAAAAGCCCGCAAAAAGCAGGAACCTGCTAAATGCGGACTGACTACCTATTTTAAAACGCAACGATTACTCTGCTACGGTCTTAAAAGAGGGCAGGCAGTCCATAGTAAAGCAATAATAGTAGTTGTAATCTTTACCCTTCAAAAACACTGCCAAAACCTCCCTCTTGAATTATCGACACATACATATTACTCTTGTTTATAGAAATTGTCAAGTAAAATCGGTTTATTGCATCTTTTTTTGTTAAACAATCGCGCATACACTTATTGACTAATCGGAACCTTTGTGATATACTTTACTATAATTATATATTGGCGTTTTATGCGATAGATTATTTCCGGGGAGGAAACAGAATGAGAAACCTTAGGATATGGGTTTGTATCCTTACCGTTGTTTCCATAGTTGCAACGGTGGTTTTAAGGATAAGAAGCGTAAAAATGAACGTGCCGCCGGTGATCAAATGCTCGGTTGCCGGTGACATAGAGGTTTTGAGCAGCGCGACCGATGAGGAACTGCTTAAATACGTTACCGCCACCGACGTGCAGGACGGCGACATAAGCGACAAAATAATTGTTGAACGCAAGAATTATTTTGTTTCAAAGGGTATTACTCCCATAAGCTACGCGGTTTGCGACAGCGATAACAACGTTTCAAAGATCGTTAAAAACGTTAAGTTCACCGATTACCGTTCGCCCCGTTTTACCCTTAAAAGCGATTTCCTCGTTTATGCCAAAACCAATATAGATTTCAGCAATATCGTTGGCGCCGAAGACGTTTATGACGGCGATATAAGCGACTTTGTTAAAATCATTTCAAACACGTATAACAACGCCTACGCCGGATTATACGACGTAAACTGCAAGGTAACGAATTCCTTCGGCGATACGAGCGAAATATCCTTTATGGCAATAGTTGTTGACGACGACAAGGACGTTAAAAAGGTAGCCCTCAAGGAATATATTATTTATACCACCTCGGGCGAAACTCCGGACTTTAAGGATAATATCCTCAATCCTCCCGTAGGCAAAACGTTAAAGGATATTGAAATAGACGACTCGGAATTCGATCCCGAGACTCCCGGAGTTTACAGCGTATACTATAAGATCTCGGATATGATACGCGGACGCGTTATAGTAGTTGTGGAGGAGGCGTAAAATGAAAACCATTGATTTCAAAAGAGCAAACGTCTACTCACTCGTAATGGATCTGTTTTACAACCTCTGGGTCATAATCCTCGCCGGGATCATCGGCTTTTGCGGATGCCAGATATACTACCTCGCGTTCAAAAAGCAGACCTATACAAGTTCCATGACGATTGCGGTAAACCTGAGCGGTTATACCACCAGCGCCACCGTGACCTCCCTTTCGAGGACCATCGAGATATGCGAGACCTATGAGAGCGCCCTTTCCTCCTCCACCTTAAAGGCTCTTGTTGAAGAGGATATGGGCGAGCCTATGACCGGTGTTGTAAAGGTCAAGCAAAAAGGAGAAACAAACCTTATTGATATTTCGGTCACCGACGTTTCTTCTATAAAAGCCTATAAAACGCTTAAATCGATATACAAGAATTATCCAAAGATAACCGAGAAATCCTTAAGCAACATAATTGTAAGCGTTATTTCGGCTCCGTTTTTGCCGGTATCGGTTTCAAATCCTTCGGCTTCAACGACCTATTCGGTAGTATTCGGCGTTCTGGGCGCGCTTATATGCACGCTTCTCATACTGTTCTTCTCGTTTATGCGCGATACGGTAAAGAATATATCCGACGTTGATACCATGCTTGAATGCAATCTCTTCGGGATCGTTTACCACGTTAACAAGCGCAAAAGAAAGATAGGTCTTAAAAACGACGGTCTGCTGCTTAACAATCCCCTTATCGATTATTCGTTCAGAAACAGTTTTTCGGAAATGGCGATCAAGCTTGAAGGTGTTCAGCGCACAAAGGGCGTAAAATCAGTGGTCGTCACCAGTATTGCGGAAAACGAAGGCAAAACCACCGTTATAGTAAACCTTGCCATTGCGCTTGCAAATATGGGCAAGAAGGTGGTCCTCGTTGACTCCGACCTGAAGCTCCCCGCGGTATACAAGTTCTTCAGAAACGTAGAGCTTAAACCGGAAAACGATATTTCCTCATATATAAGCGGCAAGAGCGATTACGATACCGTTCTTTTGCACGATCATATAACCAACGTATCTTTGGTTTGCGGCAACCAGAAGCACTACAATACGGCAAAAACCCTGGGCGGAGAAAACTATAAGCACCTTATCGAACTGCTCTGCAAGGACTTTGACTTTGTTCTTATCGATACTCCTCCCGGCGGCGTTGCGATCGACGCCGAAACGGTTTGCGAATTCTGCGACGGCATGCTTTTTGTTGTGCGCCAGGATTTTGCCTGCGTTGAAGCAATAAACGATTACGTTATTAACATCGATTCCGAAAAACTGATCGGCTGCGTATTCAATGATGTTTCCGAGTTCAAGATATCGCGGAACAGAATTGAAGATCAGTTCGTTTGATATACGGGGGTGAGCACTTGAGCAAGGAAAAATCGGACGTAAAAAACATAAACGAAGATAACGTCGGCAGTATTCTGTATACTATTTCCGATATATACAAAACTGCAAAACAGCACATCGCCGTTTTTGTTGCAATAATGATTTTCTGCATGGCGGGTTATTCGGGCTTTGCGCTTGCGACCACTACACCTATGTATAGAACGACCGCTACCCTATCCATAACCCCGCTTATCGCGAGCGATGCGAAAAACGGCACTTCGGTTTATAAATTCAACTTTGTTTCCTCCTTTGCCGAGCAGATGAGCGAGACATTCCCCTACGTTGTTGAATCGGACAATCTGCGCCAGGCGATACAATACGATCTCGGCAAACCGATTAACGCCAAGATCACCGCCAAGCCGGTAGTTAAGTCGAACATTATCGAGGTAAACGTGGAAAGTGACAATGCAAACCATTCTTATGAGGTCATGCAGTCCTTCTTGAAGACCTTCCCGAGATTATCCGAATACATCATCGGAGATACGCGCATAAATATTATCTATCAGTCAAGAAAACCGACCGAGCCGTTTAACGAATACGTATTCTGGAAAAATCTGCTTACCGGCGCCGTTGCGGGGCTGATAATAAATATCGTGCTGTTCTATCTGTGGTCACTGCGGGTAGAGATCATTCACGATAAGAATGATATCACCTATCAGCTCAACAGCGTATCTATAAGCGAACTGCCGCACGTTAACGTTAAGCGTAACAGTAAAAACAAGAGCGGGCCTTCAAAGATCACATTTACCGATTCGATATTTATCGAAGCTACCCGCCTTGCAAGAAAGCGCATACTTTCCTATATGGAAGAAGACGATAAGATACTCGCCGTAAGCGCAACGGCAAAGCGCGAAGGAAAAACCACGGTCGCCTTCTCGCTTGCAAAGGTATTTGCCGATAACGGAAGCAAGACCCTTCTTATCGATATGGATTTTTCAAACCGTGCGCTTCAAAGCTACCTGTTAAAGGCGCCTGACCAGTGCCGCGGCATAACCGATTACGTTTCCGGCGAATCTAAATATGACGACGCCATAAAGCATTATAAGACTAACTTTGATATCGCCTTTGCCGGTAATAAAAACGTTAAGTATTCAAATCCCGCTTTTGCCGAGTTCTTCAAGATCGCTCGCGAAAACTACGATTATATCATAGTTGATATGCCTTCCTGCAAGCTGATACCGAGCGCGGCGGCGATAACCGACCTTTGCGACGATCTGCTCTTTGTTGAAAAGTGCAACTATTCAACAATAACCGATATCAAAAACGCTCTTACCTACGTTTTATACGGGCGCGCAAAGTTTATCGGCTTTATCCTTAACGATTATACACCCTCCGGCGGAAGTTACGGTTACGGCCGTTACGGATATTCAAGATACGGCTACACCGGCGGCTACAGGCGTTACGGTTACAGCTACAGATACCGCCACAACTACGGCTACGGTTACAATTCAAAATACACGAGCAAGTATTTTGAAGAGTCCGAGAAAAAGACAAAGAAATAGCAAAAAGAATTATCCCGACCGCAAAATGAAGTGAACCCCAAAGTTTAGACAAAATTAAATATTAAATTGCTTGTGAATGAGTGAACTGCCCCAATTTGTACGGACAGCACAAAAAAGCCCCCTATGACACGATATTAAGTTTTTAAGCAACGAACTGGCACCGATATTCCATCGGTGTCAGTTTTGTTTTGAGTTGGATGCGCTGATAGTTGTAGAAGTGGA
>JAFZIK010000056.1 GCA_017554405.1 Clostridia bacterium
CGGCGTAGGTAAAACCGCCGAGGAATTTGCCGATGGCACCGTTACAGCCCTTCTTAATACCAACCACGAAGAACCCGTATTCGAGCAGGGCGAGAATTATCCGGTATTCTATGTAAACAAATGTGTGCACGAGAATATATCCGAAGAGTGGTCCAAAGACGCCACAAATCATTGGCATGTATGCCTTGATTGCAACGAAAAATTTGAAGTGACCGCGCACACCGCGAGCGATTGGATAATCGATACAGCGGCTACTGAGGAATCAACCGGATTAAAGCACAAAGAGTGCACTGTTTGCGGTTATGTCTTAGAAGAGCAGGTTATCCCGGTTTATAACCCCTATGCATGGGACGGTACTTCCGTTTCAGAAAGTCTCGCGGGAACCGGAACAAAGGAAGACCCGTTTATAATCGCCACGGCTGCTGATTTTGCATATTTTGCAAATCAATCACGCGGCGGCAACAATTATTCGGGAATGTATGTGCAATTAAATGATGATATTTCCTTGGACAATGTGGCTATCAGCCCCTTAGGCGGGTTTAACGGCACATTTGACGGTAAGGGTCATGAAATATCCGGAATCAAAATTACATCCTCAAGCGGTAATCAGGGCTTTTTTGTAAGCATTAGCGGGGGAACCGTGAAAAATTTAACTCTTACGGGTTCCATAACTTCAACCGGTAGTGCCATAGGCGGATTTGCAGGATACGTTGCTTCTGCGACCTTTATTAACTGTGTGAATGATATGGATGTTACGGGCAGAGTGAAGGTCGGCGGCTTTTGCGGTATTGCCAGTGGCGATGATTGTACAAATATTACTTTTTGCACAAACAACGGCAATATAACAGCGACTAATACATCCAATTATTCATTTTTAGGCGGATTTATAGGGGCAATAGAAGCAAGTGCTACAGTCAATATTACCAGATCTCAAAATACCGGCTACATATATTCACCGCAGAGAAACGTTGTAGGTGGATTTGTCGGTCAGAACCTCGGCGCCTTAACCGTTGAAAATTGCATAAACTCGGGTAAGGTCGAAGGTCTGTCGATGATAGGCGGCATTGTTGCGGACGTTAACGGCAATGCGGTGTCGCTTACCGTTAGAAACACTATAAACGTAGGAACGATCAAGACAATAAGGGGAGCCGGTCAGCAAGCGTCTCTCGGCGGTATATTAGGCTATTATACCTTCAGTGCAGTTACCGAAACCTTTGAAAACGCCTTCTACCGTAATAGCGATTATGATTTCAACGGCGCCGATGACCAACAGCCTACTGCAACACCTCGCGGTACCGCTATGGATACGGAAAGCGATTGGACTGACGGTACAATAGTGGCGCTCTTAAACGGCGATTCCGAGGAACCGATATTTGAGCAAGGTGAAGCCCACCCCGTATTTGCAAGTAAGCCCTGCGCCCACGAAAGCACCCACGTTGTGGAAGCTGTAGCGTCTACCTGCTCAAGCCAAGGCAATATCGAATATACATTATGCGATGCCTGCGGCGCGATGTTTGACGGCGAGGGCAACGAGCTTACTGCCGAAGAAGTAGCGCTCCCGCTCGACCCGACCAACCACGTGGGCGGAACCGAAGTTCGCGATGCGGTTGCCGCCACCTGCACGGCGAAGGGTTACACCGGCGATACCTATTGCCTCGGTTGCGGCGAGAAGATAGAAGACGGTGAGGAAATCGATTTTGCCGCTCATACCGTAGGTGATTGGCTCACCGACGAGACGAATCATTGGCACGTATGCAGTGAATGTCAGAACAAGGTTGACGAAGCGGCGCATACTTACGAGTGGGTAGTAACCAAAGAGGCTACAGAGGAAGAAAACGGACTTAAAGAGGAAATCTGTTCAGTATGTGGTCATAAGTCGGGCAACAGCGAGCCGATAGAATTCGTATCCCATATGGCGGGCGATATCAACGGCGATAAGGCTGTAAACAATAAAGACCTTACCCGTCTGTTCCAGTATCTTTCCGACTGGGAGGTTGAGGTTGACGAGTCCGCTCTTGACGTAAACGGCGATGGCTCTGTCAACAACAAAGACCTCACCCGCCTCTTCCAGTATCTCTCAGATTGGGATGTTGAAATATTCTGATTTAATACTGTAGGGGATGGCGCTTACCGACATCCCGATTCCGATGTCAGACATCATATAATATGTGCGCCTTTGACGCACCTATGGTCTGAAATCCGACGTCTGCAATCTGTAATCTGATTTGATGTTTTCATTTCAACCTCATAGAGCGCCCGGATGTAATTAAACACGTCCGGGCGCTCGCTATCTGATATTTATTTAAAAAAGACGGTAATAATCCACTTGGTCTGTCATTCATTTATGCGTTATTTTGAATTTCCCGTATGTAATAGAAAATATACTGCTGGGCGATACCGGCGTTATTTTTTGCGCATTCGGGTATCTCGCCGCCGAAGAATTCGGTAAGCGCGCGCTTTATCCAAACGTCCTTAGGGAAAGCTTCGATATGCCCGCAACCGTAAAGCAGGGCGCAATCGGCAACCTTAGGACCCACGCCTTTGATTTTTAAAAGCGCGCTCTGCGCGTTATCGTAGCTTAGATCCCTGAGGGCTTCAAGGTCGATTTCGCCCGACGATACCCGGCGCGCCGCGTCAATAATATACTTTGCGCGAAAGCCGCTTCGTATCGGCGCAAGGTCCTCGGGTGTAAGCCCCGCTATAACTTCGGCGGCGGGGAAGGCGAACGCCTTTTCTTTTTTCTCGCCGAAGCTTTCGCAAAGCCGGTCTATTATGCCCTTTATGCGCGGTATGTTGTTGTTTTGGGATATTATAAAGGAGCAAAGCGCCTCCCAGGGCTCCTGCCTTAAGATCCTTATTCCGCTTGCCGCCTTTGCCGCCGCGGCAAGGGTTTTATTCCCTTTAAAGCTTTCAATGATTTTACCGTAATCGCGGCTAAGATCAAAATAATCGAACCAAAACTCTTTAAAATCATTTTCATCTGAGTTTTCTATTACTATATCGCCGTTATCGCCGTAAAGCTCAATATATCTGCCGCCGGCTATCCCGCGCCATACGCCGTTTTCATCCTCGCGCCAGCGGAACGCCTGGCCGCAGTCGAGCGTTTGGGCAAGGTCAAAGTTTTGCGCGTTTTTTATCCGGACCTTTTTGTTTTCAATAATAATATCGTTCATTATTTCACCCCGTATACGGGTATATTATACAGTTTTTTTGAAGATTTTACAAGTCGCAAATCTTTTCCGTTTTGCGATTTTTTGACAAAAAGTGTATATTTTACGCCCTTTTTCGAGTTCACATAAAACAGTAAAATGTAACGTGTGTTAAGTGCAAAATGGCGGTAAAAAGGCACTTTTTAAACTTTTCCACCGGGTTATCCACTTTTTTATGTTAACTTGTCCGCGCGAATAAAGCCAATAAAAATTGACAAAAATACTTTTATTAAATATGAAAGGCGGTAGTCATTTTGGTTAAGGGAGTTAACAAAACGGTGATCGAGGTAAACAATACCGGGAGCAAGGTTTTTGATAGGATCGTTTTCTACGTTACCGCGCAATACGGTAATCTTTCGGCAAAGGAACTCTTAAAAGCCACCGAAAGCTTTACCTTTCAGTTCGATAAGCGCTCGGGGAAGGGGTATAAACGTTTGCGCCGCAGGATGCTGCGTAAGCGGTTAATGATAGCGGCGGCTCTCTCGCTTTGCGCGGCGGCGGTCCTCGCCCTCGGCGTTATGCTTATAAAGCGTTATATCAATTAACAAAAGGCCTTAGAGTATTTATTCCTTGCATTTGACCGGAGTTTAATGTATAATTAACTCCGGTGATTTTATGAAGGATTATTATAAACTTTCTTTAAGGTTATTTATATATCTCCTTTTTGCATTTTTTGCCTCGTTTATAGTCACGGCGGCATTCATGTTTATGACATATAATATGGAGTCTAAAAGCGTCCACTGGATTTTTTACGTTATTTCGGAGTTGTTTTCTTTTATTATTCTTTTGATCATCATTTGGGAACCGCTTTATATTACCGGCTTTAGGGATAGCAATATGGTTCGCACCGGGCACCGCAAAGAGGATATATACAAGGGCTTTAAAACCGGCACCATAGCCTCGGCACCGTGGGCTTTACTGCTGATAGTCTCTTTTATATTCAATATGCAATTCAACCATTACAGGATACTGAACAGCACCTATTGGACCTTTCTTACCATCTTTTGCAATGCGTTTGATACGGATAGAGCCGCCGCGCTCCATATGCGCGATATAGGTCCGCTCGGCATCATTGGTTCGGTCGTTCTTTTGCTTATCGTGCCGGCGCTGACCGGAACGGTTTATATTTTAGGATATAAGGGAATAGACCTGTTCTCAAAGCTTGTATATAAAAACCGTAAGGAAAAATAAGGGGATATAGATCATGGCTGGTTTTTTCGGTCTTTTCAATTATGAAAAAGAGGGACCCGGTATACCTAAGGACGCTCCTCAGCAGAAGACCTTCATTGTATTCTTCAGGATTTTTAAAACTAACTTCTGGAAGTTTATTCCGGTAAGTTTAGTTTACATTTTTCTCAGTTTGCTTTTGTTTACAAACGGTCTTGCAAACGCCGGTATCACCAACGTTTGCCGGAATACCGCAAGGGATAAGCACTCGTTCGGTATGAGCGATTTTTTTGAAACCGTAAAGAAGAACTGGAAGCAGTCGCTGATAGCCGGTATAATAAACCTGCTTATATATGCCGTTTCCGGCTATTCCGCCTGGTTTTACCGCACTAATTTTTACGCGAACAACAATACCTTCTCGCTTGTGGGTTACGGTATAATCCTATCGGTCCTGCTTTTGTTCACCTTTGCTCAGTATTATATTTGGACTATGATAATAACCTTTGATATGAAGCTTAAGGATATTTATAAAAACAGCTTCAAAATAGCCATAGCAAACCTTTGGCGCAATATACTCGTAGGTATTTTGCTCTTAATAACGTATGCCATATACGCGGTAATAATAATATTTGTGCCCTATGTGGCGGTATGGGTGCTTGTTGGGCTTATGGCTGTTTGCACGCTTCCGGCTTACAGATTCCTTATGATACAGTTCGTGGCGTTCCCGGCGATCAAAAAATATATGATCGATCCTTACTACAAGGAACATCCCGAGCTTGATATCGAAAAGCGCAGGAGCTTGGGGCTTATCGATGAATAAAGCATAATACAAAAAACGGGTTTGGCAATCCGCCAAACCCGTTTTTATTTTGCCTATTTTAACTGTATGTATAAACTCAAGGTTAACGTCAATAATAACCCTTGAGGTGAAAATAATGACGTTAACGCAAAAAGAGCAAACATTATTAAAGGATATGAAGGATGCCGAAAAGCTTTGTATGGAAAAGTATAAAAAGGCTTCCGAAAAAGCAAACGATCCGCAGCTGAAGAACCTGTTCTGTGATCTCTCTTCCGCCGAACGGCAGCATTTGCAGATCTTTGAAAAAATGGAGCAGGGAACAGTAGAGCAGCCGCAATCGGGAAACGGCGGTCAGCCGCAGTTTACAGCCGCCTACGGTCAGGAGAACACGCCCGAAAAGCAAAACGATTCTTATTTGTGCTCCGATCTGCTCGCTTCCGAAAAACACGCATCCCATCTTTACGATGCCTGCGTTTTTGAGTTTTCGGACGAAAACGCCCGAACGGCGATAAACGCAATACAGCGAGAGGAGCAAAACCACGGAAAAGCCCTTTACGATTATATGAAGGTAAACGGTATGTATAACTGAATTAAAAGCGAAGATCGGAGTATCCGATCTTCGCTTTTTTAAAAGGATCAATAAATTTAGGGAACTATGAAACATACCTCGGTATTATCTTTGCGTTGGTGTAAATAACATAGTTGCTTGCCTGAGAGATCGCTATGCGGTTTCCGCCGCTTCTGAGCACAACGGTCACGTTTATACGGTAGTTTCCGTAGGTGAAGCCGGCGCTTTCAAGCGCGCTGCCGGTAAGCACGTGGCAGTGTATGATCGGCAGTTCGATTATCGCGGCGTTCTCGGTCACGTTGGCGCGGCTTACTACCTGCTGATAGGTCACTGAGTCGTGGGTAATACCCGAAACGCCCTCAAAGTCTACCGTCATATACGATGAAATATCAAGCGGATCGCTGTAGGTTCCGTCAGCTTGCTTTTTAGAAAGCTGTAACGTCACCGAAACGTCGTCATAGCCCGTTATCCTGTCCGCTATCGGACCGATATTCAGGTCGGCAAGCAGGTCGAAATCGGCAACGGTGGAATTGTCGTTGTTGAGCGCGTTTATTCCAAGCGGAGTAAAGTCGCCCACGCGGTCGCCTATCGGGTTAAGGTCAAGCGTCGCTACCTCGGGCACGGATTCCGAATAATAGGTCTTTGCCGGGATTTCATCGGCGCCAATGGTATTCTTGGTATAGGTCGTGGCTTCCTGCTGGAAGGCAATGTTTGAAGCCGCCGAAACCGTAACGCCGTTACCGTCCGCCGGAGGAACGTCGCTTCTGCCGGGGAACTGGGTCGGTATGGCGTCCGCAGAATAGGTAAGCGAAACGCTCGAGTTGATCTCGAAGGTGTTGCCGGTCGCAAAATAACTGCTCAGGTCGCCGGTCACAAATTCGGCATAGTTTTGCGTTAAACGTATCTGCGCGTTGGAATAGGATGAAGTGCCGCTATCCGCCGTGCCGTTTATTACGTAGTCTACTCCGTATGATCCCGCGGCGGCAGGCGTGCCGAGTATTTCCTTACGGATAACGTTGTTTTCTTTACGGTTAAGGTAAAGCATAAAGCTCTGGTAAACGTTCGTAGCCGCTATCAGGCTTTGAATATCCGGCCTTATATCGTTATCAAGGTCATCCGAAAGTCCGAACTGCGCGGTAAAATCAACGATAAGCGCGTTGTTTGCCGGAGTCATTACAGGCGACCCGGATGAAGAGTTACTGGTAACCGTTAGGGAAGTATGGTTGAATATTTTACCCATTACAAGGTGGACCATGGTATGCGAACCCGTATCGCTTATCTTTGAGGGATGCAGCGCATCGTTAAAGGACGTAGGCGAGGTGATAAGGAAGTAGTGGAACAGCTCGTCGTTAACAGCGTTCGATTCGGTGTATACCGATAGATAATAGTCTTCGGTCTTAACGGTGCCGCTTACGGTCACTTTATACTTGGTAATGGTCGTATCCTCTAATTCCGCTTCGGTGGCTAACCGGTAGCCCTGGCTCGTTCCGCCGGCACCGGGAACTATTACGGTTGCAACGTCATTGCTGCATGTAACAAGTGTTCCCGAAGCGTTGCTCGCCGCGGAAAGCGTCATCATACTGCCGAGCGTTTGCGGCGTAAAGCTGTCGCCTGAGAAGGTATATCCGCCAACGCCGTCCGCCGTCATTGTGTCCTTAAAGGCGCCGAGGTTAAGGGTGTTGCCTGAAAACGCTTCCGAAATATTGGCATAGTATGGCTTGTTGTTATCGTTCGGGTCAACCAGCGTTAGTATGGTATCGCCGGGGAAGTGCTGCAGTATGTTGTTGGTATTCGCCTTATAGAAGAGCAGGGTCTTCTGATAATTGCGGTTAACGTTTTCGCCTTCGTTGATCGCCTGCTGCCATTCGGAAGTGGTCCGCGAATAGGTGTAATTGAAGTAAAGGGTGATAGGCGTTCCGATGTTTTCGATAAGCGCCTGGCCGTATCTTGAAGTATAAAGACTGTCAAGATAGGTGGTGCCGCTGAGCTGAGCAATATTGAAATTGAAGGAAAGAACTTTTTTAACGAATACCGGCACATACAGATGATAAGCGACCTTTGTATTGTCCGAAGGATCGAGGAAGCGAACGTCGATAAGCGAAAATTGGATCTTGCCGCTGTCAAACTGGGAGTTAAGCATATAGAACTTGCCGTCATCCTTTTTAAGGCTCGCTCCTGTAGCCGACGGTGAGAAATGTTCGTTGTAGACCATATTATAGATCTTTACGGTGTAAACGTCAGTAGTATCGGTCGCAAAGTTATACTTTGTGTTGGTGAGCAGTCTTAAATAGCTGGTTATCATCTTTTGCGAGTTATCTCGGGTGGTATCGTCAAGGATAAGCACCGGGAAATTGGTGCCGAGATATTCCGGAACTTCAGTCCTGAACATCGAAAGCTTGCCGGTGTAAGAACTGAACGCGGCATAGTTTTTATCGCCCGAGCTGCCCGTATAATAAGCCGAAGCAGCATAGGCGTATCTGCCGGTAGCAGTATCGCTCAAAATGCTCTGTATAGGCAATGTCGGAACCGATGAACCCACACCGTCGCCCGTAAGGGTAATACCGCCGGTTGTGATAACCGGGTTAGCTGTAACGTAAGGATCGGCAGCGGCAACGTCGGTATAATCATCGGTATTTACCGTAGTATCGTCTATACCGGCAAAAGCGGTATTAGTCTCGGTTCCGCCGAAATCAGCGAACACAATGTAGCCTTCATCCGATGCGGAGTATTTACCGTATTTTTCTGAAAACGTGCCGCTGACATTAGACCTGCCGACATTGCGCGATTTTGTGTCTGCCGTTGTGGCACCCGTAAGCTGTGCCGAAACACCCACAAGCCGGACATACGATTTACCGTTGTCTCCGCCGTCTCTGTTGTTGCCTATTATAGTTGTAGTTCTCTGATACGGATTGGTTGCGGTGATCGAAGTGCCGCTTATGTGAATATTATAACCGAGGACATAGGTCTTGAGCATCGCGCCGATTAAACCGCCCGTGCCGTTTGTGTCATTTTTATCAACGGCGTTTGAAGCATTTGAAATATCGCAATCCTTAACGGTAAAGTTATGGAAAGTGATTTTGGTATTCTGACCGCTGTTAGGTTCCGAATAACCCATAAAACCGCCCGCCGTCTGTTTGCCGACGTAGGTGGTTGACGTTGAACGGATATTATAATTCTTGATAACGCTGTTATTAACCTCGAATACAGCGCCGCCGTTACCGGCTTCCTGCAGATTACCGACGAAACCGCCCGCGGCAATATATCCTTCGATGGTGCACTTGCTGGCGGCGTTTTTCTTACCGTCAACCGTAACGTTAGTGAATACGCATTTCATAACGTCTGAATTGGTCGAGCCCTTATCGGTAAACGCACTGCCGACAATAGCGCCGGAATAGGATGAAACAATGTTCATATCCTCAATATTGGCGTTCGTGAAGGTAACGTTACGGTTTTTGATAATACCGAACATTCCGCCCGCATGCGTAAGCTGCGCGCTGTCGGTCGAAGTGCTGAAAACATGTTTTGCGCTTCCGGTCACACCGGTAAGAGTATAATTGGTAACAGAGGTCTTATTTGTGGTTCTCGGCTGGATAAGACCTACAATGCCGCCGGCAGCGAAAACCCAAGTGCGCACTAACCATTTAAGACTTTCCTTATTATTGTTTGCCGTGGTTTGTTCAGTTACGCCGTCGGTTGTATTTAAGCACTTTACTTCTATCTTATCAACTAAAACGGTCATAGGAGAACCGGCGGCGGTAGTATTAACGGCAACTACGCCGAGCACGTAACCTATAAATCCGCCTGCCGCCACGCCGGACTTTACGGATAAACCGTCACCCGATGAGCCGTTACCGCAACTGTCCAAGGTGCAGGCGCTTGTGTTGGTATCACCGGTAAATCCGATAAGACCGCCTGTGTATCGCGCGCCTTCTACTTCAAGTCCGTCAATCTGAACTTTTTTCAGGTAGTAAGGTGTTGCTTTTGCATATCCGATAACGCTGCCTACGCTTAAAACGTTTTCGAAGTATACGCCGTCATCAGACTGCTTAAACTTATACTCGCTCTTTAAGCCGCTTGCAACCTGCAAAACATCGTAATACACACTACCGGACATTATTAAATTGTTTATGTTGTTCGAGGAATTCGCACCGTTCATTTGCAGAATATTGAACAGTCCGAAACCTGCGGTGCCCGCCGTTGCCATACAGTTGGTGACCGAATTGTGATTATACTCAACAAAACGCATATGAAGCGTCACTCTGCGCGCAGTTGACGTATTACCGCTATAACCGCCGCACTTTGATACGCTGAGGCGATTATAAGTGCTGTCAAGATAAATACAACCGATGCCGCGGAATCCCGCCGCAACGTTACAGTCGCTGGTGATTTTTACGGTATTGCCGGTAGCGGTCGAAATGCATCTCGCAAGATATACGCTACCCGTCTTATTGGTATAAGCGGAAACTATATAAGGAACCTTTGTAAGGCCGTTTGAATAGGTATCGTCGGTTGCCGTGGTGTAATCGGCGCCCGAAGAGGTGCCAACGGTTGAATAGCCGGAGCCTGCGCGCGTAGTCGTATGCGCGCGGTATGCCTGCCAGTAAGCGCTTAAGCCCTGATACGGCTGTTCTGTTGAATCGTTATATGCCGCGGAAGCCGCGCCGCTGTTTACTATAGCGCCGAGAATATACATAGCCTGACCGTCCGGCACGGTTATGGTGAAGGGGCTTGTGCCGGTAACGTTAAGCTTGCCGGCTGAAAGCGAAAGGTCGGGTATCGTATAGTTCTTGTTTCCGTTCGGAATAGACGCGGAAGTTACAGCATAAGCGGTGGTTTCGTGGAAAGCATAGCCGTTTATCACGCGCCCGATTATCGGGTTAACGTAAAGATAACCCGCATTGGATACTTTATCGAACGTTGCAGAGGTCAGACCGGTATTCGAGGAAGTCATATTGCGGAATATAAGTCCGCCGCCGAAGAGCGTGCCTACGTAGCCGCCTACCGGAGTAAGGCGGTCATAATTCGTCGTAGTGATATTGAACACCGCATTTGTAAAGGTAACGTCAATGTTATCGATTATATTGTCGCCGCCAAGTATCTGACCCATAACCGCGCCGTAGGACTGAAGACCGCCTATAAAACTGTAAGCCATGTCGCCTGTGGGTGAGGCGAGTTCAATAACGTTTGAGCCGTCACGGTCAACGTCAACGTCGATCGTAATATCTTTAACAACGCTGCCCAAAGAGGTATGAATGAGCGGGTCGCTCGATTGATTTGTTATAGTGATATTTCTTCCGATAATAACGCCGCGGAACGCGTATTCCTTATTGCTGTCACTATCGGTCGTGCCAAGTCCCACATAATCGCCGGGCAGGGTAATATCCTTTGTTATTACGTAATATGCGCCCGCAAGATAGCGGCGAACGTTATTGTTCGATCTGCTCGTTCCGCCGTCTGATGAAGTGAAGTTATCCGTGCCGAAATTATAGGTGTATTTTGTATAACCGGTGTTTGTATAGTTGAAATCCGTAAGATCGCTCGGCAGGTGAATAACAACGGTATTACCTACGTTTTGTTTGTTGATCATTCTTGAAATGATCGGCAGTTTTTCGTCATCGTCAATAATAAACGGGTCGTCGTATTTGCCGCAGCCGCTTATTTCGCTGTTGAAGGTTACGTTTACCGCAAGTTCGTGTTTGTATTCCGAAAGGTTATATGCCGTATAAACGTAGGGTAAGAATCCGGTGCTGAAATCATACTCGCTCGCCGCCTGATAGGTAGTGGGATGAGTATAATAGGTTGAACCGTAATACTTTTTCTGCTTATCGTTGAATTCAACCGAGGTCGTAACCTCTTTACCGTAGGTCACGTTGTGGATCGCAGTGGTTGAATTTGACCAGTCATCGTCTATTTCATAAGTATATGAGCCGGAACTCTCACCTGCATAGAGGAAACTGTTGAGTATAGTGGCGCGGCTGAATATTGACTTGGCCGTTCCGTAAGCCGTATTCATATTGCCTATTGACGTAGCGGAAGAACGGCTGTCAAACTTAAGGTCGTTGAACGTAAGGTAGATCGCACGCGCCGTGCTGCTTCCTACGTCACCTATAAGACTGGAGCCGGCATATTTACCGCCTGCGTTATACGAACTATACGCCGTAGCGGACTGGCCTGCCGAATTAATTGTGATCGAGAAGTTTTTGCCCACCTTGTTAATGAGCAAAGGAGCATAGGCGTTGCTTGTAAGGTCAGCGCCTGTATCAGTAACGATATGTGCACCGTCAAAGAAAATCTTTGAGGCGGTCATTTTTGCGTTTTTGGTATCGGAATTACCAAGCGTTCCTGCAACAAGGAAACCGCAGAAACTATCCGAAAGCTTAGGAACGTTGCCCTGCAGTTTGAGCCCGTCGCTCGTGCCGGTTATCGTAATATTGGAGCCGGGGTCGTTGCGGAAGATAGCCGTGTGCATGAGGTAATGCTGATTGGTATTGCTTCTGGTAGACCTTGTGCCTGCTTCACCCGAATAGGCGTATTTGACATTGGCTTCCATAAGCACGTTATCGAGTTTAACGGTAGCATTGTTAAACGTAACGCCGGAGGTTAAATCTACAGGATAATAGGAAATACCGGTCATATCAAGGTCGCCGCTGAACGTATTAGAAGAGGTAAACCAATCGGAAAGCGAGGAATGCGCATAGGTCTTTGCCGACCAAACAAAGAAATTATACTTTGCTGTGGCTGTATTGGCGCGCGCATAGTTCATATTGTAATAATAACGCGTGTTGGGATTTATCTTCGCGGCGGCAAGTTGACCGTAAGCAGTCTTGTTCAAATAGGTGTTGTATGAATTATTTGTGTTAATTACGTTGCCCGAAGTTGTGATCGAAATAACAGAATTTCCGTTATTTGCTATATCGTTATTGGGATAACGGCTGTCCGCCACGATTTCGTCAAACACCGTGAACGTCGGACTGTTACCGGTAAATGAAAGCGCGGCGATATCATAATTGGTGCCGGTGTTGTCAACGTCGAGATAAAGCGCCCCATTTGCACCGTTGCTATCTTTTACGGTCGTCTTGTTGGCAATAAAGCCAAAGGTCGAACCCGCGGCGGTGGGCAGCGTGAAAGCAGCCGTGTTAAGGGTGATCTTTTTAACGTCCCAACGGCCGGTAGCCGTGCGAACAAGACCGCCGAAATCGCCTGCGCTTCCGGTAGCCGTAATACTGCTGTCTATTCTTACGTCGTCTATAGTAACGTCCGCCGAATACCAGTCTGTGCCGAGTATTGCGCCGAGCCTTTTATCGCGTGATTTAGCACCTGTAACGGTAATATCAACGTCAACGTCGTCAAAAGTGATTTGCCTGTTATCTTTAACGTAAGTGCAGTTGGTAACACCGGCAATAGCCGCGCCGAAAACAGAAGCACGGTTGGCACTGCCGGTCTTATTCAGAGTAAGGGAGAGATCCGAGGATTCAAAATTAACCGATTGTGTAGAAGTATAATTTGTAGTTGAGGGGTAATTCGCACTGCTGTCCGCATTCAAAAAGCCGATAGCGCCGCCGATATAAATTGACTGAGTGCCGTCAGTGGTGGAAATATCCGTCAGAGTAAGACCAATATTCGAGTTTTCAATAGAAACGTTAACCCCGCTGCCCGCGGCAATACCGACAGCGCCGCCGAAAAACGCGTTTTTATCATTAGTCGGGTTAATGCGAACGGAAAACGCAGTTGTAACGTTATCGATCGTAAGGGCGCCCTTAGCAAACGCCGAAACACCGCCAAGTTTCATATTATCATCGGTTTGCTGGGTCTTGAATTCGCCCAAAAGGTTAAGATTCTGCACCGTGGCGCCCGAAGTCTCGGCAAAAAGACCGTTATAAGCGTGCTGGAATACGTTGCCCTGTCTGCTGTTTGCGTCAAGCGCGGTGCCGTTTGCTTTAAGACCGTAGTTTTCTCCGGTGGCAAAGGTGATGCGGTGATTGTTGCCTTCAAACGTGCCGGAAAAATCGGCGTTTCCTCCGTTATCACGGGCAAGCCCCGTAATGCCCGTTCCGGTAAGGGCTATATCGCCGGTGAGCGAAAGCGAACCGGAAAGCAGGGTTGAACTTAGGTTGGCACTGCCGGAAGTAAACTGAAGCGCGCCAACGCCCGCACCGGTGTTGAGTTTGATATTAATGGCGGTTTTTGCAAAATCCGTAAGATCGCTCATTGCGGTGACCGCGCCGGCTGCCGTTACGGTATGCGCTGTCATATTAACGGTCAAAAGATCGCTTTCGGCGAGCTTTGTTCCGTCCATGCGGATAACCTGACCCCAGGAGTGTATATCGTCAATGGCGCAGCTGTCGTTGCGCTTAAAGGTCCAGTTTCCGACCGTTCCGGCGCCGTCGCCCAAAGCGTAAACAAGGGCGCGGTTGCGATCCTTTACAAGGTAACCGCTTGAAGTGCCGGCTTGAGTAAATCCTGAAAGATCAAAAACGCCGCTCATGCGAATAACACCGTGTGGGGCATCGCTTATGATGCCCGCATCCAGATTGCCGGAAACGGTGATATTGCCCGTAAGGTCAATAAATGAACCGCCGCTGCCCGCGGTGCCTATGAGACCGGCATTGGATGTGCCGGAAGCATTGCAGGTAACGTTGTGTATATTAGCATAGGCGGGATTTGCGGTAAATGTGCCTACAAGTCCGCCGGATAAACTGCCCGTTGCAGTGGGTGCCGTGAAGTTTACGGTAGTATCGTATATTTCAAATGTGTTACTTAGCGCGCTGGTTTGATATCCGCCGCATATTCCGCCGCGGAAACTGCCGCCAGAGAGCGTTACCGTGATATTTTCAGAACCGGAGTTGCCGTCAAATGCGAGGGAAGCGCCGTTGTTTTCAAGCAGACCGAAAACACCGCCGGTGTAAGTGGTGCTTGAAAGGGTCATACCGCTTGCTATCGCAAAGGTATTAAGCATATCAAAGGTTGCGGGGGAAGCGGTGTTAACGTATTTTCCGAATATACCGCCCGCACCGTTGTTACCGGTCACAGTGCCCGATACGGTATAATCGGTGATACCGTCGGCATATTGCAGAGTTATGTTTTCGGCGCATCCCACAACGCCGCCGGCAAAGCCCGCGGATGAAGTAACGGTCTCTACTCTCGAATTGTTTTGCGAATTGAACTTAAGTGTGGAGCCGCTCTTCATTTCGCCAACAAGGGAGCCCGCGTGACCGCCGCTCGATGTAACGGAGAGTGCGGCGCCGCTGCCGGCTGTTGTTACGGCGAGTGTAGCGCCGGAATTAAGCGTTCCGCATATAAGACCGGCGTTATCGGCGGATGAAACCGGTATAGTTGAAGTGTTGGTGAAGCTTATTGTAACGTCGGCGTTTGCCGCTATATCGCCGATAAGACCGGTATATGACGAGGACTCGTTGCCTTCACCGTCATACGGCAGTAAGATTATGCTCCAATTCGCGCTGCCGGTCCCGGCTAATACGTGGTTTGCAAACAGAGCGCCGCTTGTAAGCACACCTTCGTCGGGATCTTCGCTTACGCGCTCGCGCATTATTTTTATAGCGCCGGCGCCGGTTATTCTTAGATCGGTGGAAACATAGTCGAACAGCGGGCAATCAAAAAGATGAAAAACGTCAACACCGGCGGAGGGCACGTTGATGGTTCCCGAAAACGGATAATCGCTTTTGCCGATGCTTACGAATCCGTCGTCGGTAACAACGCTGCCTTCGTTTATTGAAACGTTAAGAACGTCGTTTTTATTTCTGTTTCCGATAGCGTATTCGCGGGAGTAATCTATAAAGTCCTGTGCCGAGTGGATATTATAGGTCTGCGCAGGCGGCTCTTCTGCCTTAACGGTAAATCCGCTTTTTGAAAGGAAGATAATTATGGTGGAAAAAGCCGCAAGGAACAAAAGCCCTATTGCAGTTACCTGCATGGCTAACTTTTGCTTCATATTCTGTTTCCCCGTAAAAATAAACATATGCTCACCTGAATCTGGCGAGAGTCGAACCCCCTACGGTTTGGCTCGCCGCCTTTATTCATCTTTCTTGCACTCATTTTTGAAAGGCGCCGGCCTTCCTGCAAATTCGTGCCGCGCCGACTGAAAAAATGCGGCGGCACAAACTTCTTTGAACTTAAAACGAGCAAAATTTCCATATCGTCGAAGCCGAAAAACGCAGGTATACTAACGTATTTCAAGTTTTGAGGCAAAGAAGGATGCAAATTTTGCCGTTTAAAGCGTGGCGGGTTCGACTCTCGCCAGATTAAGAAAAACTATGAGATAATGATCAACTGAAACTCAGTGTAACTACCTGACTTGACATCTGCGCCCACGTTTCGGTAGTAACGTTTGCATTGTAGAATTGAAGCTCGTAACGGCTTTCTATGTCGGAGTCCACCGGCAGGGTTATACTGTTGCCCGCCTGGCTTGCTCCGGTCACCGAAAGCAGCAGATCGCGGGAAACGTCGCTGAGCGTCACCTTGGTGCCGTCCCAGCTTACCGTAACCGTTCCCGTGCCGGCGCCGGTTATAAGGTAGTTGTATCCGTCATATAAGTTCGGTGCCGTAGCGGTATCGTCACGGAAAGCGCCGGACCAGTAATCCGTTGCGCCTTCGGCGCGCAGATCGGGCTTGAATATTGCACGTAAGGTCGGAAGAGCGAGGGTAGAAGGTTGTGCGATAACCTCAAGATAAAGATTAGGCTTGTTTGCGGCAAAGCCCGCGCTGAACGATATCGTAAAGGGATCCGATTCTGCGGTGTCGCCCGGAAGCGTGCCGTTAAACGTCCCCGAAAGGGTGGTATTGCCTAAAACCACCGTGGTAACGTCGTCGGTGACCGTTACCGTATACGCCGTAAGCGACTGAGCCGAGATATAGGCGGCGTCAACGGCAACGTATCTGTCGGGATCGGATTCATCGTATTTCACAAGTCTTGCGGTCAGGGTGTATGAAATATTGTCCGGGTAGGGAAGGGTCTGGCGCCCCTGCTGATAGTTGCAAACTGTCGCTATCGCAAAGGTCGGCAACGCGGCGTTGGTCGTGTAAACGGTGCGCACGTTGTCCTTACTCTCGCCCTTGAGAAGGTAGTTTGAAGAAAAACGTTCGCCCTGCGTATCATAGGCGGCAATGGTGCGCTGCGCATTGAGCGTGCTTGTGAATATGGCATATGAGCTGGTGCAAAGGATAGCAAGAACGCAACACAAAGCCAGGGCCGCCCAAAGCAGCCTTATGCTGAATCCCTTTATGTGCTTGTTTCCCGGTGTTTTATCCATTCTGAACGCTCCGATATGTAATAACTGATTCTGAATACTCGTTAAAAAGCCTTGGCGGAAATGCATATAACGTCGGTCTCGCGGTCGTTTAACGCCTTGTCGTTTATCCATACGCGCAGTATGTAATAATTGATGAAATCGCCGCGCAAATATCCCGTTTCGTTGTTAGTGGTTTGCCAGTAAAGCGGTTCTACGTATTTATCAACGTTGCTGTATGCGCCGTAGGTATCCGAATGCAGGGTGCTGTCCGCCAACGTTTCACCGAGAACGGTCCGGTCGTTTAAAAAGCTTCCAGCGATCGCCGCTCCGGTAGGAGAATAATAGTAGGTCTGCGGGGTATCGGTATGCGTGATATAAGCGGTGGCTCCCTCGCTTGCCACCGTGCTTTCGGTAGCGTGGTATAAACTGTAGGAGAACTGGTTGTTGGTGGTGTAGGCAAGCTGCAGCTTATAGTTTTGGACCATTTTGCCGAATATGCAAAATACGTAATCGTAATGGTCCGCATCCGCCGTAACGTCAATACCGTTGAAATAGAGATAGCGGATGTCCTCAAAGTGATCGTCTGTAAACTGATGGTTCACGTCGTCGAATTCGCGGTGCCCCGCGCCTATAAAGAGCGATACCGGCGAGGCTACCGGCGCATAGGATATCAATCGTTTGCCTACGGCGAACCACGCATATACCGATGTTGCAAGAAGCACTATCGCCAAAAGCAGGGCATAACCGGCGGAAATAACGGCAAAAGTATTCTTTTTCGGTTTTTTGTTTTTTTCTTCCATTTTTCCGCTCCCCCTTTCTTTCGGCATTTATTGATCCGGCGGGTTTAAACCCGGCTTAAGCGGATGAAATTCAAGTTAAAACGTTCAAAAAACGTTATTGTATAGGAGTGATCGTAACCGTAATAAAATCGGCGTTTTCGCCTATTGCCTGGTCGCCGTCGTTATATTCGTCGTTAAGCACGTCAAGATCGTTGGTGTTCCTGATTGACGCGAAAAAGTATTCGCGGTTATCGTCAACGTAATCGGTAAGCTCCGGCGGATATCTGTCATCAAACGCGGCGGCGCCGGTCATATCGTAGATGTTTTGATATAATACGGGCCATTCCCAGTAAAGCGTTATTTCATAACAGTCGGTCTTGCCCGGCTTTGTGCTTTTGGCGTGCTGCGAGGTATCATAGGTTAAAAGTCCGTCGGTTATAAGCCCGTTATACTTGTAATATTCCTGCGAAGCTCCGGTCCTTTCGGTAAAGAACAGTATGTGTCCCTTTAAAAGGTCCAGCGCCGTAGCGCTTGTCATTTCGTTCAGCACAAGAACGTCGTTTTCATATTCGTTAACGTAGCCCCCGATCGAAATGTCAAGATGTGCAACAACGTCCGAAACGCCGGACTTCGGTTTGAGATAAATGGTAAGAGTTCCGCAGGCGCCGGGGTTTAAATAGTAGTAGTCTACACCGTCTGACCTTGTCGCAACCTCGTTTACAAGCTCAAACGAGATTTCACTTGAGGTTTCGGTAGAGGTCGCCGTAAAGCTGTAACCGAGCGCGGCGACAGCGGCTTTAAATGTATCGATGCCGGGGTATTTATCATCGCCGCCCAAAAGGACCGTATCGTATTCCGTTCCCCGTTCGACAAGCAGGTCGTATGTATCGCTTTCTACGCCCACCTGCATATTTCTTCCGCCCACTCTTCTGTTTTGCGCGAACCAGCCGAGACTTGAATTCAAGGTAACAACGTAAAGAACGGCAAAAATGAGCGCAAGAAACAGCAGAGCAAGAATAACGGCTCTGCCGGTCACGCTTTTCTTATCCTGTTTTGCGTTGAAACTGTTCATACTTTTACCTTCGGTAGACATAGTGATTCATTATCCACTATATTATAATATATTATATATATAAAGTCAATACCCGCGAACGGTAAATTACCGAAAAATTGATGATGACAAATCGCCTTCGATATGATATACTGTAGGCGGCAAACAATTACGTCGGATTCGGATGTTAAGACGTAACTCTCTGGAGGTGTTCCGATATGTTTATAAAAAGCAGATACTCCGAAAAAATCAGGACGACAGCCGCGTTGCTCGTCGCTTCGGTTCTCTTTTTTGCTTCCGCTTTTGCGGCGGCGCCCCTGCGGGCGGAGAACGCCAAGATAGATTTTACCGGTCGCGGCATCGGTTACAGCACCGTAATATACGATAATGCCAACGGGCTTCCGACGTCCGATGCCAACTCGATCGTTCAAACGTCGGAAGGTTTTATCTGGATAGGCAGTTACAGCGGACTTATCCGTTATGACGGAAATGAGTTTTACCGCTATGATTCCGCCACCGGCGTTTCAAGCGTTGTATCGCTTTTTGTTGATTCAAAGGACCGCTTGTGGATAGGCACTAACGACAGCGGCGTTTTTATGCTTAAAAACGGCGTATTTACGTCCTATGACCGCAATCAGGGTCTTCGCTCCTCTTCGATACGTTCAATGGAGGAGGACAGCGCCGGCAATATACTTATTGCAACGACCCAGGGTATGGCATATATAGATACCGATCTTGTTATGCACTACATAGATGAGCCGCAGATAAACCGCGAGTATGTATGCGAGCTGGTAAACGACGGGAAGGGGACCGTATACGGCGTTACCCTTTCGGGCGCGTTTTTTACCGTAAACGATCTTTCGCTTACCGCGTTTTACGGCGGGGATTCCTTCGGCTTCGGAACGATAAATACCGTTTACCCCGATCCGGTAAACGAGGGTTATATATACTTAGGCACCCAGAACGCAACGGTGGTCCACGGCAGACTTGAAGATCATATGAGCGGCGCCGAGGTAATGCGGGTAGACCCGCAGCTCAACGTTCGCTGTATCAGGTATATCGACGGGCTCTTGTGGGTCTGCGCCGATAACGGCATCGGCTTTTTAAGCGGCGATACCTACGTTGCATTAAACAGTTTGCCGATGAACAATTCGGTAGAGCATATGATATGCGATTTTGAGGGCAACCTCTGGTTTACCTCTTCAAGGCAGGGCATTATGAAGATAGTGCGCAACCGTTTTACCGATATTTCGGCGATGGCGGATCTGCCGGCTATGGTGGTAAACACGACCTTCTTTAAGGACGGGCTGCTTTATATCGGCACCGACCGCGGACTTGTTCTGCTCGATCGGAACTATTCACAGGTGAGTAACGGCATAACGGCGATGCTTTCGAGCGCCCGTATAAGGTCGATACATTCGGATTCAAAGGATCGCCTCTGGTTTGGCACAAACAGCGATTACGGGCTTGTTTGCTATGATCCGGTCACCGGGCAGATCGAATGCTACAATCATTCAAACGGTCTTGCCTCAAACCGCGCGCGAACGATGCTCGAGATGTCGGACGGCAGAATAGCCGTTGCCACCAATTCCGGCGTCAACTTTATCCAAAACGGCGTTGTTTCGGCGCTTTATAACGGCAATCAGGGGATAAGCAATCTTGAGATACTCTGCCTTGAGGAGGGTCCCTCCGGCGAGCTTTACGCCGGCAGCGACGGCGACGGGATCTACGTTATAAACAAGGGAAAGGTATCCCGTATCGGGCGTGAAAACGGGCTGAGGTCCGAGGTAATACTCCGTATGCGGCGGGATAGCGTGGATAAGGAACTTTACTGGATAATAACCAGCAATTCCATAGCGTATATGAAGGGCGACAGGGTAACAAGCCTCAACGAATTCCCCTATGCCAACAACTTTGACCTTTGTTTTGATGATTTCGGCAGGGTATGGGTTTTAAGCAGTAACGGTATTTACGTTGTAAGCAGGGAAGCGCTGCTTTCCGGCAATAAGGTCGATTATATACTTTACGATACCAGCAGCGGTCTGCCATGTGCGGCAACCGCCAATTCCTACAGTTATCTTGAAAAGAGCGGAACGCTTTATATCGCCGCGTCTACCGGCGTCAGCTCGGTGGATATAAACGATACTACATACGAAAGTGAAACCATACGTCTTTCGGTGCCTTACCTTACGGCGGATAACGAGTATTTATTTGTTGAAAACGGGCAGGTAAAGGTTCCCGCGTCCTGCAAACGTCTTGTTATAAACGCCTATGCTTTCAGTTATTCTCTTAACAATCCGCATCTGCGGGTTTGTCTTGAGGGCTTCGACGATGCGCCGATAGCGCTTACTCAGCACGAGCTTTCGCCGCTTACCTATACCAATCTTCCGGGCGGAACGTATACCTTCCGCATTTCGGTCATAGACACGATGACCGGCCTTGAGACCGAAACTCTCACCGTGCGCATAATAAAGGAAAAAAGCATTACCGAGCATATTTGGTTCTGGGTGTTGCTGGTAGTCTTCGTAATGGTGCTCGCGGGCGCGGTCGTGTTCCTTATCGCAAGGCGCAAGACCATTGCGCTTGCCAAAAAGCAGAAGGAGCACGAAAAGCTCATCGATGAAATGACCAACGTTTTCGCAAACTGCATAGATATGAAGGATTCCTATACCAACGGCCATTCCCACCGCGTGGCGAAGTATACCGCCATGCTTGCCGAAAAGCTCGGAAAAAGCCCCGAGGAAGTGGCGAAGATGCACCGCATAGCTCTGCTTCACGATATAGGTAAAATAAGCATACCTGACAGTATCTTAAACAAACCGGGCAAGCTCACCGATGAGGAATACGCGGTGATGAAGAGCCATTCGAGCCGCGGCTATGAGATACTTAAGTCGATAAGCATAGCGCCCGAGCTTGCGGAGGGCGCCGGCTGCCATCACGAGCGGCAGGACGGTCACGGATACCCGAACGGTATCGAGAAGGAAAGCATACCCGAGGTGGCGCAGATAATCGCCGTTGCCGATACCTTCGATGCGATGTTCTCAACAAGACCTTACCGCAAACGTATGCCGCTTGAGGATATCGTTGCCGAGCTGCGCCGCTGCTCCGGCACCCAGCTTAACGAAAAGGTGGTAAACGCGCTGCTCGAACTTATCGATGAAGGCGCCGTAAGCGAAGAGGAAAGTGAACAGAAATAACGAACGGTAAAAATCAAGCCGTCGCCCGAAAAGGCGACGGCTTTTTACTTTTTGTAAACGTCAGTTCATAAACTTTCTTGTCAGGAAATCGTCGTAGTCTCCCTGAACAAGCGGTTTTGAATAGTAATAACCCTGAATGACGTTACAACCGAGTTTTTTGAGCATATCCATCTGATCTTTGGTTTCAACGCCCTCCTGGGTGACCTTCATGTTAAGTCCGCGTCCGAGCTGAATAACGCTTGAAAGCACCTTCAGGTCGCGCTCATCGGAGAAGCCGCGCATTATAAAGAACCGGTCAAGCTTTATTTCATCCATCGGCAATTCCTTAAGGATGTTGTATGAGGAGAAGCCCGAGCCGAAGTCGTCTATAGAGCATTTGAATCCGTTTTTATGCAGGATGTTTACCGTTTCGCGCAGGCGCTCGTAATCTTCAAACGCCGAGCTTTCGGTAAATTCTATCATAATGAAGTTATCCGCGATGTTGTATTTGTTTTTGATCGCGGTATAGTAACTGAGGAAATCCGGCTCCGCCGCCGTTATACGCGAAACGTTTACCGATATCGGGTATAGCGTTTTGTGCTGAGCCACCGTTTCCGACATATATATGCAAACCTGCTCGTAAACGTATTTATCGAGCTTAACGATAAATCTGTTTTCCTCAAAGATAGGCAGGAACAGACCCGGCTGCATATATTCGTCTGTTTCGGGATTATACCAGCGCACCAGCGCTTCGCATCCGTCGGGGCGGTTGCCCTCGATGTTGTATTTCGGCTGATAGAACACCCTGAACAGCTTGTTTTCAAGGGCGCTCTGCATGTTAACTTCGATGTATTCCGTCATTTCGGTGCTGGAATGCAGTCGCTCGTTATATATCCTGAACGCCTCAAAATCATAAGGATACTTGGTGGCGTTTTCGGCGATTATCGCCTGATCCAACATCTTCTCCGCCGAGATATCCGAACTGTATACGCTAAGTGACATACCGCCGTATGCCGAAAGGGTTATACGCTCGCCTGAATTGGTAATCTTAACTATACCCAAAACGGTTGAAAGCATTTTGATTCTTTGCCCGAGCGCCTCTTTGTCGCGGTAGTGAAGAAGTAAAACGAATCTTCCGTTTTCCGCGTAACCGAAGGTCTCCTCGACCTGCAGGAACCGGGTGTAAAAGTCCCTCATGCGCTTGAGCTCGTTTATCATCTGTTCCTCGCCCATATGCTCGGTCATATAATCGAAATGGCGTATATCAACGACCGTAACGGCAAAGCTCGAGTTTTTGTTTCTCGCCATTATTTCGTTGGCTACTTTTTCAAATTTAACCACCGTCGGGCAGTCGAGCAGTTCGTTGCGTTCTCTTAAGTTCTTTATCCGTCTTTCGCTCAAACGGAAATTAACTATAAAGTAACCGGCAACGAAAATAAGCAAAGCAAAGGATAAAGCGAGTATTCCGAGCAACGTTGTAAAGGTCGAATACGCCGCGTTGTAAAGATCGCTGGCGCGGTAGATCGAGAACACCGAAAAATGCGAGCTTCCGTATTCTCTGATGCCGCTTACCGCAAGGATGGTCTCGTGTCCGTTTGCCGATACCGTGTATGCCTTTGAACGTCCTTCGGTAACCGTTGTCTGAACGTCGTCTATCGTGGATTTATCGTTTATCGTCTTGCGCAGGAACTCGTATATGTTGTTATGAAGCGATATATCAAGATCGCTGTTTTCAAGTATGGATACGATCTCGCCCTCGCTCGTGCATATAGCGGTAAGGCGGGATTTGGTATCGCTGTTTTCGGGCGCCTTAACTTCATCAATGATACCGGTGTGGTAGAAGAGCACGAGGCAGTCGGCATAAGGGCAACCCTTGAGCGGTATGCAGAAGGCGACCATACTGATACTGTTGACCCTGTCTTCAACAATACCCACGCAAACCGAAACCTCCATTTTGGAGCCGACTATTACCTTTTTTGATTCGTATTCGGTATTGAACGGTGTGCCGCTGGGCAGATATTCTTCGCCGCCCTTGAAATAACGGGCAAACTTAATGCCTTTTCCTTCTTCTCTTATAATGCGGCTGAGGTTTATCGAAAAATCCTCTTCGTTTTGCATTCCTGTGGCAAGAAGGTCCTTGGCAAGATTCTCGGATCTTTGCTTGTATCCTTCGATAACCGAACTGAAGTTTTCAGCCATTTCATCCGAATTGTGTATTGCTATGCTTCCGGCGCCGTTATGTAACTTTTGCGTATAGTCTGCAAAAATGAACACGCTTGCACCGATAAGGAGGATGCTTGCAACGCATACAACAATCATTATTATGTTGTTAATTTTCTTGCTTGATGCCTTTGCCACAGCGAACACCTACCTTTGAAACGGCCAAATGTGATCGTCCTGAAAATCAGATGTTTTCAAGTTCCTTCATAAGATTATGCATTCTGTTCCGTTCAGATTCAATAAGCTCGGTGAAGCGGTTAAAGTATTCAACGTCGCTGTCATCGGGGGTCTTCTGCGTAAGAATGGCTTCAACCAGCGCCGCCTGGGAACGGGTGCGCTTTTTTTCCAGTGCTTCAATATTGCTCTGCGCTTTTTTGATTTCCTTTTTAAGCTTTGATTTCTCAAACATTTTTACAATTTGCCTCCACTGTCTTCGGTATTTGCTTCATCGGGTTTATCTGTTCCGCCGGCGGCTTTGAGTTTTTCCACTTCGGATTTTACAAGCTCGTCAAGGCGGGATTGTTTTTTCTTTTGGGCGTTTTGCTTGATTGCTTCGGTTATATCCGGCAAAAAGGTTGCAAGGGTCAAAACGAATATAAGCCCGACCGTGAGCATTATTCCGTAGGTCGTTGATAAAAACCGCCCGATAAAGGTCATGACCGGAAGATTTTTAATATAAATACCCTTTATTTTCGATGCCTGTGCGGGCGTTTTGTCCTTAATGCCGCCGTTGACCGCCATTGTATAAAACCTTGACCGGTCACTGCTTATTTCTATGACCTTATGGGTGTTGAGCTGTCCCGCAATACCCGCGGCGTCCGATTCAAATACGATAACGTCGCCCACCTTTACGTCGTCGGCGGTCGCCTGTTTAACGAGAATATATGATTTCTGTGGTATTTGCGGCTCCATACTGTTGGTCTTTACCCACATTGCGGACCTGCCGAAAATAAAGGCGGGCTCGCCCTTCGAGCTGATCACAAGCACGTATATAAGCGTTAGGGCGATGACCGTAACGATCGCATATACAATGCAGTTGATCGTTGTTTTCAGTTTTTTAGACATCTTCACTGCTCGTCACCGTTTTTTATCTGGCGCACCGTTACGCGGACCGGGTCGCGCTTTATTTGTCTTGCGCGTATCTTAACCTTTACCGCCGGCGCGTTTTTCGGTTGTTCTTCTGCCTTTTCGGGCTCTTTTTCAGTATTTTCGGGTTTGTTTTCCGGTTGCTCCGGCTCTTCCTCCGGCTTTTCGGGCTCTTCGTATTCTTTATACTCGGGCGCCGGCTCCGGTTCGGGAACGGCGGGATGCTGGAGTTCATCCTCGCGCTGCTCTGCGCTTATAATATCGTTTGCATCGAGCGCTATTTCGAGGGCGCTAAGCATCAGCCGGTCGTCAGGTGTAAGTGTGCTGTATCGCTTCGCGGCGGGGGATTCCGGCACGCGCTCCGATACGATATCGAATTCCTCGCCGGTCGCCGCCTTCAGATCGTCTATTATTCTGGGACTTATGACCTTATCCGAAAGCGAGGAGGCAAGTGTGTTATCCGCGTTAAACTCGTTCTTTATGTTGTATCTGAATATAAGATACTGAAGCGCAAGGGTGGAATAAAGCTCCTTGATGTATTCGTCGTCAACGTTTTCAAGGTCTTCCTGGATTATCATACTGTAACCGGCGCTCTCGTAGCTTTCTATAAACTGCCAAAGCACAAGGCACTGGTAAAGATTCTTGTTTTTCATTATGGCGTTGGTGCGCATAACGGGCGGATGTATAAAACTTTGCCCCATATTGTGCACAAACTCCGAATCGGCATATGCGGTTATTATGCTGTTGAGCTTTTCCACCCTGTGCCAAAGATCGGTAGTGCGGCTGTAATTGCGCTCCACCGTATCCTCCGGGTCATCGGTGGTCGGTTCGGCTATCTCAAGGCGGAAATTCATATTCACCTTGGTCTTTCCGTGATCGAAGCTGTCCTTGAATTCGATACTTGTGGTCTTTTCGTCCTGACCCGATTTTTTGGCTATTTCGTATCTGCGGTTAACAAAAACGAAAAGTCGGTTTATAAGGGTGTTTATAAACCTGTTTTCATAGGTTTGCAGGGTTTCATCCCTGAAAACGTTAAGTATCTTTGATGGGATTATGGTATCCCCGTCGATCTTGTTTATAAGATTAGTGTGCTGTGAAAGATGCTTTAATGAGCGCACCGATATATTGTGCGAAAGCTCGATGGGCAGGATCTCTTCGCGTTCCGCAATATCCTTTGAGGGGTTGCGGATTATGGTATCGAGCGCGGGTAGGGTATCTTCGATTATGTTTACCCACGCCTCGTCGATGGCGCGCAGCAGATACCGCTTTTTAAGCTCAATGGTGGCGTTGCCGTCACGCATCATACCGAGGATAGCGGGGAAAACGTCATATTCTTCAACTATACTGTCGATAAAAAACGTGGTATCGTCATATACCTTGCGAAAGGTGCTTTCGCCTTTTTTCTTTTCGTTATTCTCCGCCATTTATTTCACCCCGTTATACCGTTCTGATCATACAGACCGTTTGTTGTTAAGACAATACCTGTGTTGATAACAAAGCCTCAACACTCGGCTCCCTCTAACAGCCTGTTGTTAAGACAAGTCCTACGCCTTCAACAAAGCCTCAACACTCGGCTCCCTCTGACGAGGGAGCTGTCAGCATAGCTGACCGAGCCGGTTTGTCTTACAACCTATTATTAAAGCAAGACTTATTCCGTCAACAAAGCTTTACCCCGGCTCCCTCTGACGAGGGAGCTGTCAGCGTAGCTGACTGAGGGAGAGATTTTTTACAAACAAGTCTATATACTCACACACACCGCGAAAATTGCGGTCAATATCGGAATTGCAAATACGCAAAACCTTCAGATTCATATTCTGTAATTCTTTTGTGCGGGAATTATCTCTTTCTATTTGTTCGCTTGAAAAATGTCCCGAACCGTCAAGTTCGATCACCAATCTTGCCTTTGCACAATAAAAATCAGCAATATAATTCCCGATCGACTTTTGACGCTGAAAACGCAGCGGATAATCTCTTAAAAACTCATACCACAGTTTTCTTTCCCACGGCGTCATGTTTTTCCCTAATCTGGCGAGAGTCGAACACGTTACGGTTTTGCTCGCCGCCTTTATTCATCTTTCTTGCACTCATTTTTGAAAGGCGCCAGCCTTCCTGCAAATTCGTGCCGCGCCATCTGAAAAAATGCGGCGGCACAAACTTCGTAGAACTTAAAACGAGCAAAATTTTCATATCGTCAAAGCCGAAAAACGCAGACATACCAGTGTATTTCAAGTTTTAAGGCAAAGAGGGATGTAAATTTCGCCGTTTTAAGCGTGGCGAGTTCGACTCTCGCCAGATTAAGGTTTTTGCAAGAGGGATGTTTGATTTGTTATATTTTAACATTCTCTCCCTCCGTCACGGCTTTGCCGTGCCACCTCCCTCATCAGATGGAGGCAAATAGGAAAAATGAATTTAAAATGTCTGACATCTGACATCTGTCATCTGATATCTGATCAATACATCATCTTCTGGAGTCTCTGCAGGTAATCCATGCATTCCTTCATTTCGCCCTTGCCGAACAGATTATCCATAAAGAGCATAAGTCCTCTTAACTCATCGCGTATGAGCGAAAGGTTGAGGCTCTCGAATTTTCTGAAAACCTTGGTTGCAAGGATGTAGTCTATACCTTCAATCTCGGTGCCGCCGCAGGCAACGTAAACCGGAACAAAGGTCTTAAGCTGTTTCATGATACGGTTACCGAACGCCACGCGGAATTTTTCGATAACGTAAAGATCAAGTTTGCCGATGCACTCAAGCATTTTATCGCTTACCGGGTGTTCCTCGGCGGCTTTTGCGTAAAGCTCCTCAACGTAGGAATAGCTTATATACTTCGGCTTGGTATCGGGCGCTTCAAACGGTATGCCCTTGCTGTCAAGGTTGATAACGAGCGCGCGGTCGTAAACCTTATCCGATACGGCAAAGGTCGAGTCGTCGTTATTCGCCGTTCCTATATACCAAACGTTCTGCGGGATCTGCAGCTTGCCGTCCGGCAAATGGGCGGGATCGCTCGGCCAGGAGGAGGGAACAAGTTCGATCTTCCATTCATCGGCGTTGGGCATTTCAAGGATCGAGAGCATTTCCGCGAAGTAGTATTCAACACGCGCAATGTTCATTTCGTCAAGGATTATAACGTTGATATCGTCGTTGTAGGACGCCTCGTATATGCGCTTTAAAACCTCGGTCTCGTTAAACTTCTTGGTAAATTCGTTAAAGTAGCCGAAAAGCTCGGTCCTGTCTCTCCAGGAGGGCTGGACCGATGCGATGGTGGCGTCGTTCTGGAAATATTTTCCCAGCATATAGGGCAGGGAGGTCTTACCTGTTCCCGAAATACCCTGAAGCAGTATAAGCTTGGTCGAAGCAAGACCGGCTATCATAAGACGTATCGTTTTAAGCTCGTAGTAAAGATTTGAACGCGAGCAGGCGAAATTGCGGATATCGTCGCAAATTGCCGAAAGCGACATGGTCCTGTCATACTGCGGCGCAACGTAATAGGTATACTTGTCGTCCACAGCCGAAAGGCGGAAGAAACGCTTTTCGTCCATTTTGCCGACCGGCGCCTCCGCGGCGGCGTTTTCCAATTCTTTTTTCTCATCCTGCGGCAGTTCGGCGGGCTTCTGCTCCTCAAACATATTGCGGAGCTGATCGTATGTAACGCCGGAGGGATCGACCTTCATCGAGATTATACGCTCTTTTTCGGCGGTCAGGCGAACAACGTCGCGGTGCAGATCGGCGATCTCTTCAAGCAGATCCTCGTTGCCTACGATCGTGCGGCGGAAACGGATATACTTTCTTATGGCAAGAACTATCATAAACACTATCGCCACAAGTATTCCGTAGGTCAGCAGCACCGTAAGAATGCAAAGCGTCCAACCGAGGAAGTTGAACTCGTTTTTAAATCTGTTCAGCTGGTCGAACAAAAGGGGGAAATTGAAAAGGAAAGAAACCGCGCCGAAAAGCCCGGTCAATCCTCGCCAAAGCGCCTCCAGAAAACTTGTCATAAAGGCAAAAAACCAGTTCAAAAACGCATCCATATCAAAGTTCTCCTGCAATAAATATTCTGATAAATGCCGTTTTATTATACGGCGTTTTCCGTTTTATAAAAAACCCGAACCGCGCGGCGTTGCCGCGTGTTCGGGTGTGTTGGGTAATATTGTGTTAAACAAATTTATAACGTTTATTCGCCTTCGGGCGCTTCATCCGCCGGGGCTTCCTCCTCGGCAGCGGCTTCTTCGGCGGGAGCCTCTTCGGTCTCCTCTTCGGCAGCGGCTTCTTCGGTCGCTTCTTCAGCAGGTGCTTCTGCCTCTTCTGCGGTGGCTTCCTCTTCGGTCACTTCTTCGGTAACCGCCTCTTCTGCAGGGGCTTCCTCGGTCTTCTCCGCCGGGGCTTCCGCAGCGGATTCTTCGGCAACGTTGCCCGCCTGAGAGCGGCGGTATTCCTCGATCGCCTGCTGGCGGATGAGTTCTGCTTCATCCGCGCTTAAGGGGGCTTTTGCGCCGTATTTCATCTCAAAGAACTTGCGAAGGAATATAATGAGCTCATAGATGAAGAATGCGATAAGCGGAAGAACTATCACAAAAAGGAAATTCTGCTTTACCTGTAAAAAGCTGAGCACCGAACCGAGCTTTTTGATACGGGTGCCGGTATACTTTGATATTACCATGCTCGGCAAAACGTCATAAGAATCCTTGAATTCGTTGTTATCGCCCTGCGTTTTATAAGATACTACGTTATTTGAGTTCCCGGCTCTTGTCACCGCAATGATCTTATGGGTGTTGAATTCCTCAACGTTATCGCCGTCAAGATCGACCCTGAAGCCGATGATATCGCCGACCTGAAGATTCCGGGCATCCTCCTCGGTCACCTTCTGACCGATTATAAGATCGCCCTTATAAAAGGTCGGCTCCATTGAATCCGATTGCACCGACCAGATGATCTTACCGCCGATGGCGGGCGCTTCGGGATCGCTGGATTTTGCGGCAAACGCAAGCACGGTGATGATGATCGCGAAGATCAAAAACAGCCAGATGATAACGTTACCGATCACAGTAAATACTTTTTTAACAGACGTATTACCTTTTCCCATTTTTAAAACCTTCCAATTCCGTTTTTTTTGCAAATAAAGGCAACAATACAAGGTAACTATAATACAAAACGGCGATAATGTCAAGAAAAAATAACCAAAATATCGCATTTTGCAGTTTTCAGGCGACCCGAACGGTAAGGGAAGGTAAGCTCAAAAATATGTTATAAATTTGTTTTAAAATCAACACACCCGTTTTTGCTTATAGCTGCCGTCTCGCTTTAAAACGGCACTTATAAGCAAAAACGAATGTTTATTTACGCTTGCGACGACCGGTCGCGTCCACCGGTCGTCGTAGTAATAATATTTAGCGCTAAATATTAGTTTTTGCGTGGCGGGCGGTTAAGCCCGCCACAGTAATAGGTTTGCTAAATGCTAATTAGGTATGATCACTTACAAAAGCCTGGAGATTGAAGGTAACCTGACCGGTAAGAGCAGCAGCGTTATCGGTGTAAACGTTGGGGTCGTCGCCGTTGAAGTAAATGTAAACCTTGATTTCCTGAGCTGTTTGTGTAACAGTGTTAGAAAGAACGTCGGCAGCGGCATAAGCTATGTCGGAAGCGGAAGCGCTGAACTCTTTGTAGCCGTTAGCACCTGCGATAACAACGGTGATACCCTTGTTAGCCGGAATTGTGATATCGGAAACGATAAGGTCATAACCGGTATCAGCAGAATTCGCACGCAATTTTACCCAGTAAGAAGTTTCAGCAACATAGCCGGTGAAAGAACTGATATAATTCTTAGCTGTCATAGCGTTAGTTGCGTTATCGCTGTTACCGTTGTAACGATAATACCAGTTGTCGTTGGTGCTGTCGCTGTTAAGGTCGAATTCTTCGATGTCAGCTAAAGCGGACCATGCTTCATGATGTGCAGGATAGAGCTCTGCATCAAGACTCTGAGCCGCAGTAATGTCATAAGTGCCGGCAGAAGCATTGCTGATCTCAAGGAAGATCGCATCTGATACAGCGGTAACTTGCATACCTGTAGCAGATACTTCAGTGCTCATTGAGAACCATGCGTAGGTCGATGTGCCAAGAAGAATGGCAGAAACCAGAAGCATAGCCAATGCAGGAATAAGTTTCTTCATTTTCATTTTGGTTTTCTCTCCTTTGATTAAGAAAAATTGTTTTATCTTGAATCTGCCGACCGCCATCGGCAAATATCAATACGTATTAAGTTTGCTCGCTGTTGCTCTCTTCGGAGTCAACCGAGATCCGCATATCTATTTTAAATATGCCGCCGATTATCTTATCAACGCAATCGGGATCGTCGCCCTCAAGCCAGATAACTACCGTGAACTTGGTTTTATCGCCGGGTCTGAAATGCCGGATCGTCTTTTTAACGATGGTGTTACCGCTCTGGAACGCCGTTGTTCCGGGCTCGGGACCGTTTACGCCGTCTGTCCTCGCATGGGCGTAATCGGTGTATTCACCGTCCACATACAGCCGCACACGCACCGCCTTTTCGACCTCGTAGGTCATATTCGTTATATATAGGTCGTATGTGTATGTAACTGTTTTTTTGCCGCCGTTGGTGCAGTAAAAGGTGTAAGCAATGTAGTTTTCGCCGTTGTGCTCGCCGTCAACGTTATCCACCCAGTCGGGTATCGAACTGCCGGAGATGTTGGTTATCGATTCTGCGATCTCGGCGTTAAGCCGGGAAGAGAAGTAGTCGAAGCTCGGGCTTTCGGATAAGGTGAGCGCGTATTTGTTGCTGTCAAACTTGTTTACCATAACGGTAAACGCGCCGTATTTGGTATAAAGAAAGGCAACTATGTAACCGATTATCAGAAGTATTACCGAAATGGTTATGCATATCGGTAGAAGGCGCATCCATCTGCGGTAGGTCTTTACCTCGCTGGCTGTCCGTCTGATACTGACGCCTACTCTGTTTTCCTTCGCCATCAGTATTCCACCTCATCTTTCTGGGCAACCGCTTCTTCAAGGGGCATACGCAAACGCCCGTGGGTAACGCCGCCGCTGTAATTTGAGGAGGGGATATATCCGAAACAACCTGCTCTTGAAAGTGCCGTTATCTGATCGTCTGAAACAACGCCGTCGGCAATTATCTCGGCGGGCAGACCTTTCAAGAAGGCTATAAGCGCCGCCGCCGTGACCGATTTTTCGCGGCTCGCCGAAAGCGAGGTGATAAAGGGGGATAAAAGCAGATAGTCAAACGGAAGGTTTACAAGCGGGGTTATCGGTGAATCCTTTTCACCGCAGCCGCTCATCATGGTTTTAACCTTAAGCAGCTTCATACTGAGTATCGCCATGCGCGCCTTTTCTTCATCCTCAAAAAGGACCGTTCGCGGAAACTCAAGGCAAAGCTTATCGGGGAAATTGAAGCCGTATTGATCGAGTATCGCTTTTATCGCGCCGTAAAAATCCGTTTCAAGCACCATACGGGGCGGTATCCGGACCGATACGAATTCGAACTTTCTGCCGGCGAGAATGAACTGTTCTATTGCCTTCATCGCCGATTTGATGTTGTAGCTCGCAAGGCGAACGCCGACCTCGGTCTCATCCGATGCGTAGGAATATTTTTCGGGGGAAACGACCCCTTCAACAACGCTGTTTACGTATGTATACGAGCGGTAGGCAACGGGGAGCTTTTCGTAGCAGGAGTTTATCTGCGAGTATCTTGTTTCAAGCGGAGCTATGCCCGAATCAAGCGTCATCTTGATAAATCTTGCGTCGGCTTCGCCATCCGGCAGGGTCTGCTCGTTCTGGATCTCGGCTTCCGCCGTTTCAGGTGCGGAAACGTTATTCTCGATATCCATAACATAGCTCCTTTCGCCGGGAAATAAAAAAGCAACGCAAATCAAAACGATTTCGTTGCAACTGGCTGCCCAACCGTGGGCCCTATAGTTTTGCGCCGCCGTCTTTCAACGGGTTTGCCAAACATATCAAATTTTTCCATTAACGTTTTACCACAAAACACGGTAGTTGTCAAGACTTTTTTTAAAAAAATTTTTGCGAAAAAATAAAAAAAACCCGGAAAAACGGGTGAAAAACGAAAATTCTGTCGGTTTTCCTTGCTTTTGCCGTGTATATATGGTATCATACCAATATATATTAATTTCTTGGGGTGTATTATGGTTAAAAACAAGGCGAATACCGTTGAGGCTGATAAGTCCAATGCAGGGTTTAGGCTTGAAATATTCAATTTCTTCATTGTTCTTTTTACGGTTGTTATAACCGTTGCGCTCTGTTCGGTTATTTTTATGTCGCATAAGACCTATAACGCGTTTTATGATGCTACCGAGCAATATATCGTATGCAGGCAGTCGGCGGAAAACGTTCACGAGGCGTCCGATTATCTTACCCGGGAGGTCCGCGCTTTTGCCGAAGAGGGTAAGCTTGAGCATATGAACAATTATTTTAACGAGGCAAATACCGCAAAGCGCAGGGAGAATTCGATCGCGACTATAAAGAAATATGATTCGGATAATACCAAAAACGGGTATCTTGAAAAAGCGAAAGACTTTTCGTTCGAGCTTATGTCGATCGAGTATTATTCGATGCGCCTTGTTCTGGAAGCCGATGGCGTGCCGGAGGAAAAGTATCCCGACGTTATAAAGCATACCGCGCTTAAAGATGCGGATAAACAGCTTTCAAACGAGGAAAAAAGAAGCCTCGCAAAGGAAATACTTTACGATTCGGAATACGTGCGCTATAAGGATGAGATATATAAGAATATAACGCTCTACACCGAAGATATACTTTCCGGAACCCGCGAACGCGAGCATGATAATTCCGTAAAATTCACACATTATCAGAGCGCCCAGATAGTTCTGATAATAGTTCTGCTCGGTATACTGATGGTAAACGTTGCGTTTACCTCTATATTCCTTATACGCCCCCTCAGGAAGAATTCAAAACTTATCGTGGAGCAAAACTCGCTGCCGGTAAAGGGACCGGAAGAAATGCGCACCTTTGCCAAGCTTTATAATAACGCGCTTGAAAAGATAAAATCTCATCAGGAGGAGTTATCCTACGAAGCTTCGCACGATTCGCTTACCGGCATTCGTAACCGCAGCGTTTTTGATGAGATGTATCGCACGGTCAATTCGACCGAGGACGTATCGCTTGCGCTCATTGATATAGACGATTTCAAGGGCATCAACGATAAATACGGGCATGAGGCGGGGGACGCCGCGCTTAAAAAGGTCGCCTCGCTTCTGCGCTCATCCTTCCGCCCGGGCGATATTATGTGCCGCATAGGCGGGGATGAGTTTGCCGTTATCACAAACGGCGTTACGCCCGATTACCGCGATCAGCTGGAGGAAAAATTCTCCGCGATTGCGGCAAAGCTTAAAAAAGCAGGTGATTCCGTGCCGGCATTCTCGATCAGCGTAGGGGCATCCTTCGGCGATCCGCTGCTTTCTTTCAAGGAGCTTTATAAAAACACCGACAGGGCGCTTTACTCAGTAAAAGAGACAACCAAGGACGGATTAAAGTTTTTCAGAGACCTTTGATACCGACTTGCAAACGGTAAGTATTACACTATGGATAAAAAACTCGCGGCAGCCGCTCGGCTGCCGCGTGATTTTTTTGTCTTTATTATTTACGGTTGGCTCTGTAATGGCCCTGTTTATCGTCATACATCTTACGGTCCGCTTCCTTAAGATACGCGGTAACCGAATGCTTCGGGTCGTCACAAACGATATAACCCACCGCAAGTGATAAAACGTAAGGCCGTTTCTCGGAAACGCACTCGGCGGCAACGCGGTGGCGGATATCGTTGATGACCATTTCGGGATCGAAATCGCCGCCCTTTACCGGGCGCCAGCCCCAAACGAATTCATCGCCGCCGTAACGCGCCGCAAATCCGTTATAGGCGGTAGCGCTCTTTTTTACCGCCTCGGCAAAAATGATAAGGGCGCGGTCGCCTTCGGCGTGACCGTAGCTGTCGTTAATACCTTTAAACCCGTTTATATCGCCCATAAACAGGTAAAACGGCATATCGGATGAATTGTTGCTTATCTCGTTGCCGAGATAAACCTCGGCTCTCCGGCGGTTGTTCATACCGGTAAGGGTATCGGTATAAATGTTTGCCTGCTGGTAGGAAATGAACGTGTGCAGAATAACGCCGAATATTGCCAGCGGCAGAACGGTGGTGTTACTGAACCGGTCGTCAAAAATCGCCCAGCCGGTCAGGAACAGGCAAACGAGGACCGCGGTCGCGGCTTCGCGCTTTGCCGAAATGTTTGAACGGGTGTTTTTTGCCGTATGCAGATACATTCTTCCGATCACGAAAAGATACACGAACGCAAGAGCGAGAACTAAAATATAAAGCTTGCCTTTTATCATATGGCCATTCGCGTCCAAGCTGAAAACAGCACCGTTGAAAAGCGATACCGAAAGCATCACAAGCGCCGTAAGGAAGGGGATAAGCCCTAATATGAGCGCGCGAATATTTGATTTGAACCCACGGTCAAGATGGACTATCATCAGCATATAGAACGCAAACGCATTTATGATCGCAAATAAGAGCGAGCAGAAGCAAACGGCGGAAAACGCCTCATCCGGGATTATCACGAGATCAAACTCCCGAAGCGTTCTGAATGTTTCAAGCAGAAGGTATATCTGGAAAACAACTATTAACAATTTAAAGCAGCGGTATTCAAGAGCTTTCATCGTATCGGGAGTTATGCGCAGAAAAATATAACCGGAGAAAATGAGCAGGAAAACGTTGGATATGATATACATATCCACGAAAGATGCGATCTCGCTCATATTTATCCGCCTCCCTTAAAAAAGTGATTTCTACGCAGTATAATATAATATTATATCACGCGCCCGCGATTTTGTCTATATCTAAAATAACAAATAATCGCGAAAAAAATGATCAAAAGCATACATTTTGTTGTTGATTAAACCGAAATTTGCGTTATTTGCCGCAAAAACCGGTAGCGTTACATATTTTTCGCCTGGACCATTGCCCGGAATTTTTTGGGCGTCATACCCTTTTCCTCGCTGAAGCACTTGATAAAGTGGCTCAGATTCGCAAAACCGCATTCAAGTGCGATATCGTTCAGGCTGTGGTTTGAATTTGAAATAAGCGCGAGTGATTTTTCAACGCGTTTTTTTATCACGTAGTTTGAAAACGAAATGTTGAAAAGCGATTTGAAGATCCGGCTGAAATAACTGTAACTGAGCGAGCAGTAGTTCGCCGCGTCCTCGAGCGTTACCGTGGCGTAGTTGCGGTCGATATAGTCGAGCACGGATAAGAACACGTCGGATACCGCCTTGGGCGATTCCTCGGTGGCGCTGCACACCGATTCGCTGAAAACGTATGTCATTATCTGCATTATCGAAGCGCGAAGCGCCAAACGCTTATAATAATTATCGTGCGAAAAGTTTTTAACGCAGGCAAAAAACAGATTGCGTATATAATCGTAGTTTTCCTTGCTTGAGTGCAGTATCGTGTAGTTTTCGGTTTGCGAGACAAAATAATCAACAGGCGGTATTTTATGGCTTGAAGGAACGTGAAGGACCGAAGAGACGAATTTAACGCATATATGCTCGTTAAAATCGGTATTTGCCGAGGTAGAGTGCGGCGTGTTGGGCGCAATATACATAAAATCCCCGCGCCCAAGTATTATCTGATTTGAAAACAGATTGACTGCAAGTTCCCCTTCAACGCAGTAAAGCAGTTCGATCTCCGAATGATAATGGTATATGGGCGGCGGCGATTCCTTCAGGATCTTCCTGTGGATACAGTCGATATAAACGGAAGAGATCTTTCCCTCCGTATTGAACGGTTTTTTTTCGTTGACCGGTTTTTTGTCCATAATACCACCTCTGTGACAAAATTTTAACATATTTTTTCTTCGATTGCAACACTTTTCTGAAAGAGCGTTTTTTAGTGCACGATTTAAAAAGCCGTAAAAAAGGTAAAAATTATGTTAAAAAAACCCAAACGGCGCAAAATTTTGATATACTTTTTGTTTTACCTCGTGTATAATCATATATGATGTTTATTTACCGTTATATAAACGGCAAAACTTGATTGGAGCGGCGTAATATCAATGAACAGCAAAATAAAGTGTTTTTTGAATGAGAATATCAAAAAAACCGTTAAGCTAACAAAAGAGGATAGCGGCAACCTTATCGGCTTGCCTTTACCGTATACAACACCCTGTGTGGCGGATAACTACCAGGAGATATATTATTGGGATACCTATTTCACCAACGCCGGTATGCTTTTGTGGGGTATGGCGGATCAGGTGAAGAACAATATCGAGAATATGTTCTTTCTTGTCGGGAAATACGGGTTTATGCCGAACGGCAACCGCACCTTCTATCTTAACCGTTCGCAGCCGCCCTTTTTATCGGAAATGGTAAAGGACCTATATGCCGTAACGGGCGATAAGGTCTGGCTGGCGCACGCGTATGAAATGCTCGAAAAAGAGTATGCGTTCTGGCAGGGCAAAAGGGTTACCACTACCGGGCTCAACGGCTATACGGGTTATGAGATCTTTGAAAACGTCCTCGAAAAGAACTACGGTTATTACTTGAGGAGAACAGGGCGTGAGGCGAAAGCCGACCCCACCCGCGAGGATCTGCTCAACGCGTATTTCGCCGGCGTTTCGGTTTACGAAAGCGGCTGGGACTGCAATTCCCGTTTTAAGGACCGCGGGCATAAGATGGATGCTATCGATCTTAACTCACTTCTTTACATAATGGAAGAGAATATGCGCGCCTTTGCCATTGAGCTTCAAAACGGCGAGCAAGGCGTTTGGGAGCAGAGGAAAGCCGAGCGCAAGGCAAAAATGGCGCAGCTTTGGAACGGTGAGCGCGGCTTATTCATGGACCGTGATTTTGAAACGGGCGAGTTTTCGACCTATGCCGGAGTTGCGAGCTTTTATCCGCTTTATGCGGGGCTTGCCACTAAGGAGCAGGCAAAGTCAACAATGGCGCTCTTTGATGATCTTGATCTTGAATACGGTATCAGCGCCGGCGAATCAAATGCCCAGTGGAACTGCCAGTGGGATTACCCGAACGTTTGGGCTCCCATGCAGTTTATAATGTATAAGGCGCTTAAAAATTACGGCTACGAAGATAAAGCAAAGGCGGTTGCCGAAAAGTATGTTCGGCTTGTTGAAAGCGTTTTTGAAAAGACCGGCAACCTTTGGGAGAAGTATGACGGCAATACCGGTATGCCCGCCTGCTCTGAATATAAGGCGGACCCGATGGTCGGCTGGACCGCCGGTGTTTACATCTTCTTCAACAACGAATTAGGTTTGTTATAAGGCAGGGGACTTTTGTGGAAAGAAAATTCGGTATTGAGCTTGAATGTTTGAAGTATAAGGATATTGAATGCGGCGTTTTGCTTAAAATGATAAAAGAAGCCGGGTTTGATTCGGTGTTCAGCAATAAGTTTGAACCCGCCGAGGTAGCCGAAATAAAGGAAAAGGCGGAAAAAGCGGGGCTCGGGGTCGACTTTTTGCACGCGCCGTTCCGCGGTGTTAATGATTTCTGGTGCCCGGGGCTTGATTATCTGCCACTTAAGAAGAATATCGTAAAAAGTATCAACAGCGCGGCGGATAACGCCATACCGATCGTTGTAATGCACGTTGATTCGGGTTGGAATCCGCCTAAGATATGCGATATAGGTCTTAACCGTTTTGATGAACTTGTAGAGTATGCCGATGCAAAGGGCGTTAAGATCGCCTTTGAGAATATCCGTAATTTCGGGACCCTTTCGGCTATGATGCAGCGCTACCGCGGCATTGATACCGTCGGCTACTGCTACGATTGCGGGCATGAGCACTGTTATACCGAAACGGTTCGCTTTACCGACCTGTTCGGCTCGGTGATCCTTTGCACCCATATCCACGATAATATGGGGAAGGACGGCAGACCCGATCCCGACGATCACCTTATGATGTTTGACGGTAACATAGATTACGCCGATATGATGGCGCGCCTTAACGCCGTCGGCTATAAAGGCACCCTTACCGTTGAGCTTGAAAAGGACGATCGCTACGCTCATATGACCGATGAGGAATACATCAAAACCGCCTATGAGCGGATAGTTAAAATATCAAAGCTTTGAGCCGAAAAAACATCCGCCCTGTGCGAACTTCGCACAGGGCGGTGTTGTTATGTTATCATCTGTATTTTTTCATGACGTTGAACGCTACGAAGGCTCCCGTAAACAGTATTACCGATCCTGAAAGCACGGCGAACATCACCGGCACCGAAACGGCGTTATCAAAGAAATAAATGTTAAAATCAACGCTGTCCTCTATACCTTTCAATACCTCGTCAGGGAATCCGGAATTGCCCATTTCGTTGAAAACGCCGCGCATCATATGGTTTTTTATAAGGCAGGTGCCGTAGGTCCCGGGCAGAAACATAAGTATTTTCCTTAGCCCTGCGGAAAACGTGGATATCGGCATATATGCGCCGCAGATAAATCCGTAACCCGCACTTACGATCGTTCCCACCGCCGATGCCTGACCGTTGGTGCTTAAAAAGAAGTTGATGCAGGATGAAAGCGCCGTGCCGAAAAGCGTCAGCAGTATAACGTCCGTCATAACGAGTATAACGTCCGCCGCGGTCATATACCAACCCTTGAAGCCAAGAAGTATAAGGCAGGCAAAAAGGGCTGTCAGCGTTATTATAAGGGTGCTTGCCGCCGATGAAAAGTAATACCCCGCGGCGATCACCGAGCGTTTTACCGGCGTTACGGTAAAATCGCGTATGCTTCCGTTCGCTTTATCCTGTATCATTAAAAGGTTTGCGCAGAAGGACACCGTTATGCAGGAAACCGCCAGCAGAGCCGAAACGAGCTGACTGAAAACCGTTCCGTCAATAAGCTTTTCGTCAATGCTGAAGCCGGGCGGCAGAGCCGAAACAAAGCTGTCCTTATAGACGTTTGCGAGAAAAGTTGCATATAAAACAAGAAGTATAAGCGGAGTGATAAGGGCGGAAACAAACATACCCTTATCCTTAAAAAACAGCTTAAGATCGCGCCTGATAACGCTGAACAGTATTCTCATTTCGTTGCACCTCCGGGCAGATTCTTTCCTGTAACAGTCAGGAAAACGTCGTCCATTTTTCCTTTGGTGACCTCAAAATCCGTGAACAGCTCCGGATGTTCTTCTATAAGTTTTTTAACGTGCGCCGTGTCAGGCACCGAAATTTTTACCGCGCCGTGTATTTCGCTGTGAGGCAGACCGAGTTTTTCGATCTCCGCACAGCTTTTTCCGTAAAGGGTAATATAATCGCCAACGTATTTATTTTTAAGCTCAAGCGGTGTGCCCTGCGCCGCTATGCGTCCGCTGTCAAGTATGATAACGTAGTCTGCGTCTGCCGCCTCTTCCATGTAGTGGGTGGTCAGAAAAACCGTTAAATCATCGCTTTTGCGCAGCTTTTCTATAACGTTCCATAGCAACTGGCGCGTTTGCGGGTCAAGCCCGGTGGTGGGCTCGTCGAGAATAAGTATTTCCGGCTTGTGGATAAGCGCCCGCGCGATATCTATGCGGCGCTTTTGCCCGCCGGAAAGCCTGGTCAGGGGTCTGTCGGCAAAATCACCGAAGTCAAGCGTGTTGGCAAGCTCGGCAAAACGGTCTTCAAACGCCCCGCCTAAAATGCCGTAGAGCGCGGCGCGGCTTTTAAGATTATCCCTTGCGGAAAGCTGCGCGTCCAGTCGCGAGTTTTGAAAAACAACGCCGATCTTCCGGCTGATTTCGGTAAAATCCCTGTTTATATCCTTGCCGCAAACGATTATATCGCCGCTGTCGCGCTTGAGCTGACCGCATATCATCGATATAGTGGTCGATTTTCCGGCTCCGTTGACCCCTAAAAAGGCAAACAACTCGCCCCGCCGAACAGAAAACGAAACGTCCCGGACAGCTTTTATATCCCCGTATGATTTACAAAGGCGGCTTATTTCAATGATTTTTTCCATATGATACCTCTTTGCAGAATTGCTCGCAGAGGCAATTTTATCATAATTCTTCCGGGTTTTCAATAGCCATATTCAGTATGGCTTTCAGAAAACCGGATGCGTAATCAAAAACCGTCCTGTTCAAATCTCTCCCCAATACTGAAAAAGCAAGCCATACCTAAAGGTATAACTTGCTTTTTGTATAAGTCAGCCATAATGATACATAAACCATAGAAAGTCAGCCAAAATGATACAGGGGGTTAATTCTGTTTGTCGTTAAGGTTGGTATAAAATAGAGAACCTATCGCAAGTTAATCCCCAACTGCTTAACTGGATGGTGACTATTAACGATAAATCCTCTAAGCACAATATACTCTCCTGCGCAGAAAATGTCAAGAAAAATCGGGCGAGTGCCCGATGGATTTAATGATATACGGCTTCGCCGCATGATATACCGCGCTTTCGCGCGGCATGATATATTGCTCCGCAGTCGCAATATGATATAATATCCGTTCTTCATGCGCCGCAGGCGTATATCATATGCGAAGCATATATCATACCGTAGGTATATCATCCGTGACCGAAGGGAACGGATATCATTGAAAGAACCGTGATTTGGTAAACAAATCACGGTTCTTTCATGGCGGAGAGTTAGGGATTCGCTACGGCGCGACTGTCGCGCCTACACGCCCACGGGCTTTGCGACCGTCCACCGGAAGGTCGCAATTTTGCTTCGCAAAACCGTCCTGTTCAAATCTCTCCCAAATACTGAAAAAGCAAGCCATACCTAAAGGTATAACTTGCTTTTTGGCGGAGTAGGAGAGATTTGAACTCTCGCGCCGGTTGCCCGACCTACGCCCTTAGCAGGGGCGCCTCGTCACCACTTGAGTACTACTCCATGGTAAACGTTTTAAATTTGATGTGCAACTATTATATCAACTTTATTACGAAAGGTCAAGAGTAAAATTAAAATCGGTAGAATAAAACAGGAGTAAAAGAAAATCGGGCGAGTGCCCGAAGAATGTACTTTCTTTAATGGGATACTCTGCGCCTCTTGATTTTCAGACCGCCCCGGGCGGTTGCCCGATTGAAAAGTGATGTCGGCGCGAAGCGCCTGATGATGTATCGGCTGACGCCGAAATGATGCAGATTGTTTCACAATCAATGATGCGATGTTTGCCCGATCAAAATGTGCCGAAGGCACACATCATCAGCGTAAGCGGCATCATTGCCTTAGGCTTCATCATTTGCCCGATAGGGCAAACATCATTCCGCCAACAAAAAAACACGCTTTCGCGTGCTTTTTGTTGGCGGAGAGGATGGGATTCGCTACGGCGCTATGCGCCTACACGCCCACGGGCTTTGCGACCGTCCACCGGAAGGTCGCAATTGCTATATCGTTTAATGATTTACGTGCGAAGCACACATTTGTCTGATATCCGATATCTGCCATCTGGCATCTGGTCGCAACCGCCCTGTTCGAATCCCTCCATATACTTAAAAAAGCAAGCCATAC